>NZ_JBZYWI010000071.1:0-15808 GCF_058932755.1 Quadrisphaera sp. DVD1 | reverse complement strand
TCCTGACCGTCGGCGCTCTGCGGCGCGCACGCGTTGACCGCCACGGCCAGCGCGCGGCGCGCCACGGCGTCCACGTCGCGCAGCGAGCGGGCCCGGCTGGTGGCCTCGAACCCGGTGACGGCGGCGCCGTCGTCCTCGACGGCGAGGGCGACGATCGCCCGCACGCGCGCGGCGGAGGCCGCCACGCGCAGGGCGCGGGAGTCGGCGTCCGGGGGCAGCGCGGCCAGCGACAGCGCGCCGTCGCGCACGGCGGTGATCCGGTCGGCGGCGTCCTCGCGCCAGCGGGCGACGTCGAGGTCGGCGAGGGCGCGCACGGCCTCGGCCAGCGCGCTGCGCAGGGTGCGCTCCGCCTCCGACAGCGTCGTGCCGTCCGGGGCCGGCGGGGCGAGGACCGGCGCGACCAGCCAGGTGACGCTGGCGCCGGGCTCCCACGCGGACCCGAACTCGGCCACCTCCGGCACGAGGCCGAGGCGGCCCACGCCGTGCGGCAGCAGCAGCTCGCCCTCGACGAGCACCGCCTCGCCGGCGTCCAGCGCCTCGGTGTTGAACGACGCCGGCCCGGGCAGGCCCGCGGGGTCGCCGGGAGCCGGCAGCGCCACGCGCAGGCCCCGCGCGCCGGCGCCGCGCAGGGCGGACAGCAGCGAGAGGAGCGCGGGGGCGTCCGCGTCGGGCGGGGTGGCGGTGGGCAGGTCGCGCACCGCGTGGTCCTCGTCGGTGCCGACGACGGCGCGGGCGGCGTCCTCGGCGCGCACCCGCCCGGTCAGCGCGGCGGTGCCCCAGGCGGCCAGGCGGGCGGAGCGGGGGAGGTCCAGCACCGACCCAGGGTAGGTCGAGGCCCCGCGGGTCCACCCGGCGCGCTCTTGCGCTGACCCCGCCGCGTGCCGTGGAGTACCGCTTCCACGGCACGCGCAGTGCCCGCGGCGCCCGCAGGAGGACCGACATGACGAAGATCCACGACGATCCCGCCGCCTTCACCGAGGACGCCCTGCGGGGGTTCTGCCTCCTCCACGAGCGGTCCGTCCGGCCGGTGCAGGGAGGCGTGGTGCGGCGGGCCCCGGGCCCCCGCGGCAAGGTGGCCGTCCTCGTCGGTGGCGGCAGCGGGCACTACCCCGCCTTCTTCGGCTGGGTGGGCCCCGGCTTCGCCGACGGTGCCGTCGTGGGGAACGTCTTCAGCGCGCCGTCCGCGCAGTACGCGAGCTCCGTGGCGCGCGCCGCGCACCGCGGCGGGGGAGTGGTCTTCGCCTACGGCAACCACGCCGGTGACGTGATGAACTTCGGCCTCGCCGCCCAGCAGCTGGTGGCCGAGGGGATCGACGCCCGGCACCTGGTCGTCACCGACGACGTCCTCGCCGCCGGCCCGGAGGAGGCCGCGAAGCGCCGGGGCATCGCCGGCGACTTCACCGTCTTCAAGGTGCTCGGCGCCGCCGCGGAGACCGGCGCGAGCATCGACGAGGTGGTGCGGCTGGGCACCCGGGCGAACGACCGCACGCGCACCGTCGGCGTGGGCCTGTCCGGCTGCACGCTGCCCGGCGCGAGCGCCCCGCTGTTCACCGTCGAGCCCGGCACCATGGGCATCGGCCTGGGGCTGCACGGCGAGCCGGGCCTGGAGACGGTCGAGCTGGGCCCCGCGCGCGAGATCGCCCGCCGGCTGGTCGAGCCGCTGCTCGCCGAGGCGCCGGGCGACGACGAGCGCGTGGCGGTGGTCCTCAACGGGCTGGGCACGACGAAGTACGAGGAGCTGTTCCTGCTGTGGGCCGAGGTCGCCCCGCTCCTCACGGCCGCGGGGTACCGGCTCGTCGAGCCCGAGGTGGGCGAGATCGTCACCAGCCTCGACATGGGCGGCGCCTCGCTGACGGTGATGTGGCTCGACGACGAGCTCGAGCCGCTGTGGCGCGCCGCCTGCGACACCCCCGCCTTCCGCCGCGGGGCCGCGGCGGCCGCCGGCGCCCCCGGTGAGGTGCTCGAGGAGGACGCGGCCACGGACGCGGCCGCCGTCACCCCTGCCGCCAGCCCCGCCTCCGCGCCCGTGGCCACCGGTCCGTCGCAGCAGCTCGCCCGGACGGCGGCGCGAGCGTTCGAGGCGGCGCTCGCCGCCGTCCAGGACGCCGAGGCCGAGCTCGGCCGCCTCGACGCCGTGGCCGGCGACGGCGACCACGGCCGCGGGATGGTGCGCGGGATGACCGCCGCCCGCGACGAGGCGGCGCGGGCGGTGGCGGGAGGTGCCGGCCTCGGCGCGACCGTCGCCCGGGCCGGGGAGGGCTGGGCCGCCGCGGCGGGCGGGACGTCCGGCGTGCTGTGGGGCTCGGCGCTGCGCGCGGCGGGCACCCGCCTCGGCGACGGCGCGGTGCAGGGGAGCGACGTCGTGGACGCCGTGCAGGCGTTCGCCGACGCCGTGGCGGGCCTGGGCGGGGCGGCTCCCGGTGACAAGACGATGCTCGACGCGATCCTCCCGTTCGCCGAGGTGCTCCGCGCCGAGGCCGGGCGGGGCCTGCCGGCCGCCGCGCGGTCGGCCGCCACGGCCGCGGAGGGCGCCGCGCGCTCGACCGCCGAGCTCTCGCCGAGGATCGGGCGCGCCCGCCCGAACGCGCGGCGCAGCGTCGGCACTGCTGACCCGGGCGCGGTCTCCTTCGCCCTCGTCGTCCGCGCCGTCGTGGCCGCCACCGCCGACGGCTCCACCGGCGAGGGCTCCACCGGCGAGGGGGCGTGAGCGCCGTGGGGCTGGAGCGGGACCCCGAGCGGCTGCACCTGACGTACCGGGTCGAGGGGCCCGACGTGGCGTCGGTGGTCGAGGCGATCCGGGTGGAGCAGACCATCGAGTTCCCCTACGAGGTCGCGCCCGAGTGGATCCGGGAGACCGTCGTCGGCCGCGTCGAGGCGGTCGACGGGCACGTGGTGCACCTGTCCTACGACCCGCGCATCCTCGACGCCGGGGGCGGCACCACCCAGCTGCTCAACGTCATCTGGGGCAACGTCTCGCTGATGGCCGGTGTCCGCGTCCTCGCGATCGAACCCCCGCAGAGCCTCCTGCGCACCCTGCCGGGGCCGCGGTTCGGCCTGGAGGGGGTGCAGGAGCTGGTCGGCGCCCTCGACCGGCCGCTCCTGATGACCGCCATCAAGCCGATCGGCACGTCGGCCGAGGACCTGGCCGGGCACACCGCGCTGCTCGCCGAGTCGGGCATCGACGTCATCAAGGACGACCACGGGCTGGCGGACCAGCCGTGGGCCCCCTGGCGGGAGCGGGTGGCGCGGTGCGCGGCGGCCGTGGCCGAGGTCGACGCCCGAACAGGACGCCGCGCCCTGTACGCCCCCTCGCTCAACGTGCCCCTCGACCGGGTGGTCGAGCGCGCGCACGAGGCGAAGGAGCTCGGCGCGGGCGCCCTGCTCGTCCTGCCCGGCCTGTCCTCCTTCGACGTGCTCCGGGTGCTGGCCGCCGACGAGTCCCTCGCCCTCCCGCTCATCGCGCACCCGGCGGCGCTGGGCTCCCTCACCGTCAACCCCACCCACGGGTTCGAGCCGGGCCTCGTCCACGGCCTGCTGAACCGCCTGGCCGGGGCGGACCTGTGCGTGTTCGTCAACCACGGCGGCCGGTTCGGCCCGACCCCGCGCGAGTGCGAGCGCATCCGCGACGAGTGCCTGCGCCCGCTGGGCCCGCTCGCGCGCTCCATGCCCGTGGCGGGGGGCGGGATGTCGCTGGAGCGGCTGCCCGAGCTGTACCGGATGTACGGGAGCGACGCGGGGTACCTCGTCGGCGGGGCGCTGCACCGCGGTGACCTGCGCACCAACGCGACGGCCCTGCGCGCCGCGGCGGAGGACCTGGCGGCGTCCTCGGACCGCACCTGACTCCGGCGCCCGCCGCGGGTTGGCTAGGGTTCCCGACCATGGCAGAGGTGCTGGCGCTGGACGGGGTGAGCGTCCAGCGCGGCGGCTCCCTGCTGCTGGACGCGGTCGACTGGACCGTGCGCGAGGGCGAGCGGTGGGTGGTGCTCGGTCCCAACGGCGCGGGCAAGACCACGCTGCTGCAGGTGGCGGCGACCCGGATCTTCCCCACGAGCGGCACCGCGACGGTGCTCGGCGAGCGGCTGGGGCGGGTCGACGTGTTCGAGCTGCGGCCGCGGATCGGTCTCGCCAGCCTCGCCCTGGCCGACCAGGTGAAGCGCTCCGAGCGGGTGCGCGACGTCGTCGTGACAGCGTCCTACGGCATGGTCGGGCGCTGGCGGGAGAGCTACGACGCCGCCGACCACGCCCGCGCCGGGGCGCTGCTGTCGGTGATGGGCGCCGGCCTGCTCGGCGACCGCACCTTCGGCACGCTGTCGGAGGGGGAGCGCAAGCGGGTGCTCATCGCCCGGGCGCTCATGAGCGACCCCGAGCTGCTGCTGCTCGACGAGCCGGCCTCCGGCCTCGACCTCGGCGGGCGCGAGGACCTCGTGCGGCGCCTGGTCCGGCTCACCACCGGCCCGGGGGCGCCCTCGACGGTGCTCGTCACCCACCACGTCGAGGAGATCCCGCCGGGGGTCACCCACGCGCTGCTGCTGCGCCGCGGCCGGGTGGTCAGCGCGGGACCGGTGGAGACGGCGCTGACCTCGGACACCCTGGGCGAGGCCTTCGGCCTGCCGCTGGTGCTGGAGCGGCGCGAGCAGCGCTGGAGCGCCCGCGCCGCCTGAGCCGCGGCCGCGGGGCGGCCACGGGGCGGGCACGGGGCCGGGCACGCATCCGGATGACGGACGGCGCGCTCCCTCGACCCCGGTGATCACGGCGCCTAGGGTCGGGCCATGGCGTGGCTGTGGTGGGTGATCGCGGCGTTCCTGCTGGGCGGCCTCGAGCTGTTCACCCTCGACCTGGTCTTCGGCACGCTCGTCGTCGCCGCTCTGGCCGGGGCCGGCGTCGCCCTGGCCGGCGGGGACTTCACCGCCCAGGCGGTCACGGCGAGCGTGGTGGCCGTGGCGCTGCTGGCCGTCGTCCGGCCGCTGCTCATCCGCCGCCTCAAGCTCGAGGGCCGGATGGTGCCCAGCGGCACCGCCGCCCACGTCGGGCGCCCCGCCCGGGTGCTCGTGGAGGTCACCGAGCTCGGCGGGCGGGTGAAGCTCGCCGGCGAGGAGTGGTCGGCCCGCGCGGCCGACCCGGCCGACGTCCTCGCCCCTGGCACCGCCGTGGAGGTGGTCGCCATCGACGGCGCCACCGCCGTGGTCGCCCGCTCGAGCGGCCCCACGGCCGCGCCCGACGCCCCGCCCCCCTCCTGAGGAGCCCCACTCATGGAACTGCCCCTCCTGATCGTCCTCGTCCTGCTCCTGCTGTTCGTCGCGCTGACCGTGGTCCGCGCGGTGCGGATCGTGCCGCAGGCCTCCGCCCTCATCGTCGAGCGCCTCGGCCGCTACAACCGGACGCTCGAGGCGGGGCTGCACGTGCTGATCCCGTTCATGGACCGGGTGCGGGCGCGCGTCGACCTGCGCGAGCAGGTCGTGTCCTTCCCGCCGCAGCCGGTGATCACCTCGGACAACCTCGTCGTGAGCATCGACACGGTCATCTACTTCCAGCCGACCGACCCGCGGTCCGCGGTCTACGAGATCGCCAACTACATCCAGGGCATCGAGCAGCTCACCGTCACCACGCTGCGCAACGTCATCGGCTCCCTCGACCTCGAGCAGACGCTGACCAGCCGCGACCAGATCAACGGCCAGCTGCGCGGCGTCCTCGACGAGGCGACCGGCCGCTGGGGCATCCGCGTCAACCGGGTCGAGCTCAAGGCGATCGACCCGCCGGCGAGCGTGCAGGACTCCATGGAGCAGCAGATGCGCGCCGAGCGCTCCCGCCGCGCCGTGATCCTCACCGCCGAGGGTGAGAAGCAGTCCCAGATCCTCACCGCCGAGGGCGAGAAGCAGTCGCAGGTGCTGCGCGCCGAGGGCGCGGCCCAGGCCGCGATCCTGCGCGCGCAGGGCGAGGCCCGCGCGATCGTCCAGGTCTTCGACGCCATCCACCGCGGCGGTCCCGACCCGGCGCTGCTGGCCTACCAGTACCTGCAGGTGCTGCCCCAGATCGCCCAGGGCGCCTCGAACAAGCTGTGGGTCATCCCGGCCGAGCTCACCGAGGCCCTGCGCGGCATCGGCTCCGCGCTGGGCGGCTCGGAGGGCGGCGGGACGCCGTGGTCGGCGCGCGGGCCCCGCGAGGGCGACCGCCCGGAGACCGACCTCGACGACGCCTTCGCCGAGACCCAGCTCGAGGACCCGGCCGAGGCGCTGCGCTCGGCCCGCCGCGAGGCCGCCGGCGCCACCGAGGAGGCCGCGCGCAGCACCCCCGGCCCCGGGGCGGCTGACCTGGGCGGGCCCTCCGCGGGCGGCGCCAGCCCGGCGTCGTGAGCCTCGTCCCGCCACCGGGCCCGCCGGCTCCGGGCCTCCCGGCGCAGACCAACGCGAAGGCGCTCCTGTCGGTGTCGACCCTGTGGGCGCCGGCGGTCGCCGTCGTCCTCGCAGTGCTCGCCCGGCGGGAGATCCGCCGCACCGGCGAGGCCGGCTGGGGCCTGGCGACGACGGGCCTGTGGCTCGGCGTCGCCCGGCTCGTGGCGCCGCTGCTGCTCGTGGCGGCGCTGGGCCTGCTCGTGGTCGCGGTGCTGCTCGCGGTCGCCCTCGGCTGGCGCTGAGGCGGCCGCGCCCGGCCCCACCCTCGTACCGGGTGGGCGCCAGACGCGGTTCTGCGGGACCCGGAAGAGCAGCACGCGCCCACCGGTCGGGGTGAGGTGGCAGTCGTGGGGGTCTCGAGCGCCCGGTGAGCCCCACGAGTGGCAGGTCGACGCGTGAGGTCGCCCACGACGAGAGCGGGGCCCGGCCGCGCCGTGAGCGCCGCCGGACCCCGTCCGTCGTGGTGGTGGTGCGGTCGTGCAGGTGGTGCGGTCGTGCAGGTGGTGCGGTGGGTCAGCGGCCCAGGCCGGCCTTGTCGACCTTGCGGTGGAAGCGCATGCCGGCGAGCCCGCCGAGGATGGCGCCGAGCAGGCTGACCAGGGCGGCGGCGACCAGGGCGATGATCGCGCCGGTGCCGAGGTCGCCCTCGTCCACGGGGATGCGCGGGAAGGCGTTGAGCTGGGAGAGCACGTTGTAGTTGGCGCCGGCCACCGCGGTGACGATCGCCAGGACGATCGCGATGACGATCGCCCAGACCCACACGGCCACGCCCTGCTTGAGGCCGTTGAACCGGGCCATGCGCCCGGCGACGTAGCCGCCGCAGTAGTAGGCCACGAGGAGGACGACGAGCACGCCGATGCCCCCGGCGATGCCGATGGTGTCGGCGTTCTGCGTCGCGCTGTCCGCGGCCTCGCCCACCTCGGTGTTGGTGGCCAGGCCCACGACGGCGCCGGCAGCTGCCAGCAGGGCGGTGAGCAGGACGGCCGTGCCGGTGGCGGTGAGCCAGCCGAAGAAGGCCGAGCCCCACTTGATGCCGCCGTACTCCTCCTTCTCCTTGTCCACGACGCTCTTGCGGTCGAGGCCGAGGCGGCTCGTCGAGGCGGCACCGGCGTGCGGGGCACCGGCTCCGTGGGCGGGGGTGTTCGGAGTGGGCTCTCCGGCGGCGGTGCTCATGGCGTTCTCCTGTGGTGGGGCTGGAGGTGCATCGGTGCGGCGGGCCCCCGGGCCCTGCCCGCCGGTGGCGGACAGGGCCCGGGGCTGGTGCGGAGCGCCTCAGCGGCGGGCGTCGGTCTCGGTGTCCGCGTCGAGGTCGATGCGCTCCTTGCGGACGTCGGCGCTGACCTGCTGCTGCTCGGTCACCGTCGTGGTGTCCACGCGGACGCGCTCGACGGGGCGGGCCTCCTTGGAGACCACGGGGACCTCCTCGTGGAGGATCACCTCGTGCTCCTCCTCGGAGATGGCCGGGCCCTCGAGGGCCGCACCGGCGTTGGCCTCGGTGATGGGCTCGCGCTCGATCCGGACCTCCTCGTGGGAGACCGGCACGGTCACCGTCTGGTGCTCGGTGACGACGTACTTGCGCAGGCGGGCCCGGCCGCTCTCGCGGGTCTGGGTGCCGACGCGCAGCTCCTCCTCGGAGCGGGTCATCGCGGTGTCGGTGGTCGGGCCGGAGGTGTCGTGCCCGACGGTGCCGGCGACGTCCTGGCGCGCGGTGCCGGTCTGGGTGCCGGTCCGGGTGCCGGTCTGGGTGCCGGTCTGGGCGAACCCGGTCTGGGTGTCGCTGGGGGCGCCGTGGCCGTGGAGGCCGTAGTACGCGTAGAGCTCGGTCTCCTCCTGGGGGCTGAGGTGGCCGTCGGCCTCGGCACGGGGGGCGCCCTTCACGCGGTCCTTGTCGTAGGGCACGCGGATGTCGTCGCCGGAGATCGAGGCGGCCTCGAGCGGCACGAAGGACTCCGAGCCGCCGAACAGGCCGGTCTTCACGGTGACCCACGCCGGCTGGCCGGTGCTGTCGTCGAGGTAGACCTGGCCGATGCCGCCGATCTTGCTGCCGTCGGTGCCGACCACGTGGCCGCCGCCGCCGAGCAGGTGCTGGACCTCGTTCACGCTGATCATGGGGAGCCCTTCGTCAGGATGTCCGGATCGCCCGGACGGTCGCTTACGGTGTAAACGAAACCAGCAGTGATCTCTCTCCGCCACCCGAGAACCCCCGATGTCAGAAACACCTGGTCATGGGGTAGTACTGGCGTGCCCGGCGAGTGGAGGAAGCAGTGCCCGAGCGCAGCGACGACGGCACCATCGACGCGGACGCGACCGTGGTCGAGGGTGGCGAGGCCCCGTCGGCGAGGGTCGCGCTGAGCCGCGAGCGGATCCTGGCCGCGGCCGTGAAGTTCATCGACGAGCGCGGCCTGCCCGACCTCACCATGCGCCGCCTCGGGTCGGAGCTGGGCGTCGAGGCCATGTCGATGTACCGGTACGTGCCCGGGCGCGAGGAGCTGCTCGACGGCATCGTCGAGACCATCGTCGCCGAGCTGTACGCCGACCCCGACGTCCTGGAGAAGCCGCAGGACGGCTGGCAGGACTTCCTCCAGCGCCTCGCCCACGGCATCCGGCGGGTCGCCATCGCCCACCCCAGGGCCTTCCCGCTCGTGGCCTCGCGGCCGCCTGAGGCGCCGTGGCTGCGCCCGCCCCTGCGCAGCCTCGCCTGGGTCGAGTCGTTCCTCCAGGCGATGGTCAGCGAGGGCTTCTCCGAGGAGGACGCCGTCGGGGCCTACCGCGCCTTCACGAGCTTCCTGCTGGGCCACCTCCTGCTGGAGGTGTCGGTGCGCGGAGCGGACATCGGCCCGCTCGACGTCCGCGCGGACGACGCCGAGGACCCGACGCTGGAGGAGTACCCGCTGGTCCGGCGCCTGCACACCGCCCTGGCCGAGGACCACTCCGCGGTGGAGTTCGAGGAGTCGCTGGAGAACCTGCTCGACCGCATGCAGCTCATGCACAAGCGCTGAGGAGGCACCCGGCGCCCACCCGGCGCTGAGGCGGTCGGGAGCGGGACCGTAGGGTGCCCGCCCGTGAGCTGGCCCGAGGCGCTGCTGATCGGCCTGGCCGGCCTGGCCGCCGGGGCGATCAACGCGGTCGTCGGCTCGGGCACCCTCATCACCTTCCCGACCCTCGTCGCGCTGGGGTACCCGCCGGTGACCGCCACGACGAGCAACGCGATCGGCCTCGTGGCGGGAGGTGCGTCGGGGGTCTGGGGCTACCGCCGCGAGCTGGCCGGCCAGCGGCGCCGGCTGCTGGCGCTCGCGCCGGCGTCCGTGCTGGGCGGGCTGGCCGGGGCGCTGCTGCTCCTGCAGCTGCCCGCCTCCGCCTTCGAGGCGGTGGTACCGGCCCTCATCGTCCTGGCGCTGGTGCTCGTGCTGGCCCAGCCGGCGCTGCAGCGCCGGGTGCGCGCGCGGGCGGAGCGCCGGGCCGCGGCGGGCGTGCGACCGGGCCGCTGGGTCTCGGTGGCGGCCGTGGTCGGCACCGGCCTGGTCGGGGTCTACGGCGGGTACTTCACCGCCGCGCAGGGCGTGCTGCTCGTGGGCCTGCTGGGCTCCCTGCTGGCGGAGGACCTGCAGCGCGTGAACGCGCTCAAGAACGTCCTCAGCCTCGTGGTCAACCTCGTCGCGGCGGTGCTGTACGTGGTCGTCGGCGAGGAGCTGCTGGACTGGGGCGTCGTCGCGCTCGTGGCCGTCGGCTCCCTCGCCGGCGGCTGGCTGGGCTCGCACTACGGACGCCGCCTGCCCCCGGTGGCGCTGCGCTCCCTCATCGTGGTGCTGGGCCTGGTCGCCCTCACCCGGATCCTCGGACAGGAGGTCGGCTGGTGGTGACGGCGGGAGGGACGGGCGTGGTGGTGGTGCAGGACCCCGCCGACCCCCGGCTGCGCGACTACACCGGCCTGACCGACGTCGCCCTGCGGCGCGTCCGCGAGCCCGCCGAGGGGCTGTTCATCGCCGAGTCCAACGCCGTGATCCGCCGCGCGCTCGCGGCCGGCCACCGGCTGCGCTCGGTGCTGCTCGCTCCCCGCTGGCTCCCCGAGGTGCCCGACGTCCTGGCCGCGGCCGACGCGCACGGCGCCGAGGTGTTCGTCGCGGAGGAGCCGGTCCTGCGCGAGATCACCGGGTTCCACCTGCACCGCGGCGCGCTGGCCTCGGTGCACCGGCCCGCGCTGCCCGCGGTCGCCGACCTCGTGGCCGGCGCGCGGCGCGTGGCCGTCCTCGAGGACGTCGTCGACCACACCAACGTCGGCGCGGTGTTCCGCTCGGCGGCCGCGCTCGGGGTCGACGCGGTCCTCGTGAGCCCGCGGTGCGCCGACCCGCTCTACCGGCGCAGCGTGCGGGTGAGCATGGGCACGGTCTTCCAGGTGCCGTGGACCCGGCTCGAGCCCTGGCCGGGCGGCCTGGACGCCCTGCGCCGGCTCGGCTTCACCGTCGCAGCCCTGGCCCTGGCCCCGGACGCCGTCCCGCTGGGGGAGTTCGCGGCCGCGGCGCCGGAGCGCACGGCACTGCTGCTGGGCACCGAGGGCGACGGCCTGAGCGCGTCGGCGGTGGCCGCCGCCGACGTGACCGTGCGGATCCCGATGAGCGGCGGGGTGGACTCCCTCAACGTCGCCGCCGCCAGCGCCGTCGCGTTCTGGGCGCTCCAGGAGGCGGCGGCCGCTACGCGCCGCTGACGCGCGCCAGGGCCGCCGGCAGGTCGTCGACGGCGAGGGCGTCGGCCAGGCCCACGAGCTCGAGCACCCGGCGGGTGGGACCCAGGGGCGGCGCCACGACGGCGAAGGGCTCGCGCTGGCGCGCGCACTCGCGGGCCAGCTGGTCGACCAGGCGCACGCCGGCGCTGTCGAAGAAGGTCAGGGCCGACAGGTCCAGGACGACGGCGCGCGCGCCGGCGACCAGGGCCGGCACCTCGGGGAGGATCGCCGGGGCCGCGGTCACGTCCATCTCGCCCTGGCCGGTCAGCACCCTCACGCCGTCCCCGCCGGTCGTCGCCTCCACGAGCCTCACGGCCGCCTCCCTCGCAGCGCCCGGCGCACGACGACGGTGGTGCCGCGCCCGGTCTCGACCGACACGTCGCCGACCAGCGCCCGGATGATGCCGAGGCCGCGGCCGCGCTCGACCGAGGCCACCGGCGGGCGCCAGGTGCCGTCGTCGTGCACCGCGAGGACCACGACGCCGTCCTCGACGCGGGCGTCGACCGCCACCACCTCCTCCGGGCGCCCGCCGCTGCCGTGCTCGGCGGCGTTGGCCGTGGCCTCGGACACGGCCAGCACGAGGTCCTCGCGGGCGGCGTCGTCGGCGCCCTGCGCGCTGAGCCAGGCGGCGAGGTCGCGCCGCAGCGCGGAGAGCCCGCGCAGGTCCGCCGACAGCCGCTGGGAGAAGGGCGGTCCCGGCCAGTCCAGCAGCAGCACGCAGACGTCGTCGCGCACCGTCTCGTCGCTGAGCATCGTCTCGGTCAGCGCGGCGACGTGCTCGGCCGGCGGCACCCCGCGCCCCGCCTCGGCGGCGCGGGCCAGCACCTCGAGCCCGACGTCCAGGGGGCGGTCCCGGCGCTCGAAGAGGCCGTCGGTGAAGAGCAGCAGGCGGTCACCGGCGCGCAGCTCCACCTCGGCCTCGGGGCGCTCGTGGACGCGCCCGAAGGCCCCCAGCGGCATCGAGCGGCCGCCCCAGAGCAGCCGCGCCGGCCCCGAGCGCGGCACGAGCACCGGCGGCGGGTGCCCGGCGCAGGCGTAGCGCACGCGCCCGGTGGCCAGGTCGACCTCGGCGTAGGCGACCGTGGCCATCCCGGCGGCCTCGATCGGCTCCACGAACCGGTCCAGGCGCGAGAGCAGCCGCGCGGGACCGACGCCGGGCGCCGCCACCGCGCGGACCGCGCTGCGCAGCTGGCCCATGGCGCTGGCCGCCTGCAGCCCGCGCCCCACGACGTCGCCCACCACGACGGCGAGGACGTCGTCCTCGGCCCAGAAGGTGTCGTACCAGTCGCCGCCGACCTCCAGCATGGCCACGCCCGGCCGGTAGGCGGTGGCCACGGCGTACCTGTCGTCGACCGGTGGGGCGACCGCCAGGAGGGAGTGCTGCAGCTCGCGGGCGACGCTGGCGCTCTGCTCGTACAGGTGGGCGCGGTCGAGGGCCAGGCCGGTCTGCTGGCCGACCGCGGTGAGCACCTCGAGGTCGGGCGGGTCGGCGGCGGGGTCGTCGCGGGGGGCCAGGTGCAGGACGCCCTGGAGCGCGGCCTGGCCGCGCAGCGGCACGAGCACCCCGCCGGCCCGCAGCACCGCAGCACCGTCGAGCGCCGCGCCGGCCGGCGCGGCGGGGTCCAGCGCCGGCGGGCTGCCGCTGGACCCCCGCAGGGCCAGGGCGCCCTGGGCGTCGGCCAGCCACAGCGCCGCCCCCGCGGCGCCGAGGGAGCCGACCGCCGCGGTCAGGACGGCGCGGGTGACGCCGTCCACGCCCAGCGCCCGGGACAGCGCCGCCGTGGCCTCCTGCAGCACGCGCACCTGGCTGGCCGAGCGCTCGGCCGTCCGGCGGGCGGCGAGCAGGTCGCGCTCGTAGCGCCAGCGCTCGCGGGCGCTCGTCATCGCCATGCGCACCACCCCCGCGGGGGCGCTGACGACCGCGGTGAGGAGCACCGGCTGGCGTCCGTGCGGACCGTCGAGGTCGACGGCGACCTCGTCGACGCGGCCGTCAACGTGCAGCACGGGGGACAGATGCGTCTCCCAGTAGATCCGCCCGCCGACCGAGAGCAGGTCGCTGATCCGCAGGCGTCCCACGACGTCGGCGCGAGCGCGCCCGACCCAGTCGAGCAGCGTGGCGTTGGCCTCCAGCACGGTGCCGTCCATCGCGAGGGAGAGCAGCGCGCAGGGCGCCTCGGCCCACGCCTCGTCCGGCACGGCCGTCGTCACGGCCCGCCGCCCGCCCGGGCGGCACCGACGCCGAGGTAGTCCTCCATGGCCGCCACGAGCTGGTCGGGGGCGCTGAGGTTCGGGCAGTGCCCGGTGGCCTCCAGGACGACCATCTCGCCCTCCGGCAGGTGGTCGCGCACGTACCGGCCCACCTCGGGCGGCGCGATGGCGTCCTGGCGGCACTGGACCACCAGGCACGGCGTCCTCACCCGGGCCAGGTCCGCCCGGTTGTCCGAGAGGAAGGTCGTGCGCGCGAAGCGGCGGGCCAGGGTCGGGTCGGTGCGGCAGAAGCTGCTCGCCAGCTCCTGGCCGAGCTCGGGGCGGTCCGGCACGCCCATGATCACCGGGGCGATCTGCGTGGACCAGCCGAGGTAGTTGGCGTCCATGGTGTCGAGCAGGTCGGCGATCTCCTCGGCGGTGAACCCCCCGCGGTAGCCCTCGTCGTCGGTGTAGCGGGGGCTGGGGCAGACGAGCACCAGGGAGGAGAACAGGTCCGGGCGCGCCGCCGCGGCGAGCACCCCGATCATCGAGCTCACCGAGTGGCCGACGAAGACCGCCGGCCCCAGCGCGAGGGCGTCGAGGACCTCGACCAGGTCCTGGGCGTAGCCGTCGAGCCGACCGTGGCGCGCGGGGTCGTAGGCGCCGAGGTCCGAGCCGCCCGCGCCGACGTGGTCGAACAGGACGGTGCGGTGGGTCGCGGCGAACGCGGGCGCGACGAAGCGCCACATCACCTGGTCGCAGCCGAAGCCGTGGGCGAAGACCATCGGGGTCGCGCCCTGGGCACCCCCGAGCGTGACGTTGTTCCTCGTCAGCGGGTCCACAGCCGCCACCGTAGGCCAGCGCGGGGACCGCCGGTCAAGGCGTCCGCGGGTCGAACTCGATCACCACCGCGACCGCCGGGTCAGCGCACGAGCCGGCGCAGCGCCCAGGCCGCCGCCGGGGCGTACGCGAGCACGAGCGGGGCCGCCCCGGTGACCTCCAGGGTGGTCAGCGCCCCGCCGCCGTCGCCGGGGCCCACCGCGTGCCGCAGCCGCAGCACGGCGCGCTCGGCCAGGGCGGCGGGGAGCGGGGCGTGCAGGGCGCGGGCGGGGCGCACCGTCCAGGCCCACGTGCGGGCCTCCTCGTCCACGGCGTCGACGACGAACGGCAGCTCCAGGCCGCCCCAGCCGAGCACGGTGCCGCGCACGCCGGCGGCGAGCCGCGGCGAGGTCGTCCGGACGGCGCGGATCTGCGGCGACCACGTCGGCCACAGCGCGGGGTCCGCGTAGCGCTCCCACGCCGTGGCGGGCGCCGCCGGGCCGAACGCGGCGAGGGCGCGCCTCACGACGGCCGCGTCACGGCGCCACCGCGACGCCGAGCCCGTCCACCGCCCGGGCGCCGGGGAGCCCGGCCACGAGGGCGCCGGGCAGGGCGAGCTTGGAGCGGCGCAGCCCGCTGCCGACGACGACGACGTCCACCGCGCCGACCGCGGCGTCGACGAGCACGGGCCAGTGTCCGGGCAGGCCGACCGGGGTGATGCCGCCGAACTCCATGCCGCTCTCCGCCACCGCGCGCTCGCGCTCGAGGAAGGAGGCCTTGCGCGCGTCGAGGGCGCGGCGCACCAGCCCGTTGACGTCGGCGCGGGTGGTCGCCAGCACCACGCACGCGGCGACGCGCTCGGCGTCCCCGCGCCGCCCGGACACCACGACGCAGTTGGCGCTCGCCGCGGCCGGCACGCCGTGGGCGGCGACCAGCGCGGCGGTGTCGGCCACCGCGGGGTCGATCTCGGCGACGAGCACCCGGTCGCGGTGCTCCCACGCCTCCAGCGCGGCCGCGACCGGGGCGGCGAGCAGGTCCGGTCGCGCCAGCGCCGGCGCCCAGGCCAGCGAGCCGGGCGGCCTCACCCCGCGTTCTCGTGCGTCGGCACGAGGGTGGCCCTCGCCAGGGTGTGGAAGAGCATCGTGAACGCCGCCGCGGTGGGGGTGGCCGAGGCGTCGAGCCCGAGGTCGTCGGTGTCCAGGGCGTGCACGGCGATGACGTAGCGGTGGGGCCGGTCGCCCGGCGGCGGGGCGGCGCCGGTGAAGCCGGGGGTGCCGACGTCGTTGCGCAGGGCCACGGCCCCGGCCGGCAGGGCCGAGCCGTCCTCGGCGCCGGCGCCCGTGGGCAGCTCGGTGACCGAGGCCGGCAGCCCGAGGACGGTCCAGTGCCAGAAGCCGGCGGGGGTGGGGGCGTCGGGGTCGAAGACGCTGACGGCGAAGCCGCGGGTGGCCTCGGGGAAGCCGCTCCACGCCAGGTGCGGGGACGTGCTGCCGCCCGCCTGCGTGTGGGCGTGCGCCATCGCCTCGCCGTGCTCGACGTCGGTGCTCGTGAGCGTGAACCCCGGCACCGGGGGCAGGAGGTCGTAGGGGAGCGGGGCGAGGGGACGGGCGGAGAGGTCCACGGGGCTCCTGGTCACGAGGTGGGGTCCTGGGCCGGCGGGCCGACCGGGGGCTGCTGGCGGGGGTCGCCGGGG
>NZ_JBZYWI010000070.1:0-15959 GCF_058932755.1 Quadrisphaera sp. DVD1 | reverse complement strand
CGCGGCGCGGGGGACCACCTGCGTGCCGAAGAGGTCGCGCCGCAGCACCCCCACGACGCCGATGACGAAGACCCACAGCAGGGCGAGCAGCCCCAGGTGCAGGACGGTGACGGTCAGCTGGCTCATCGGCGTCCGCTCACCACTCCTCGTCGGTGCGGGCGGCGGCGCGCTCCGCGCCGGACTGGAACACCACGCGGGTGCGGCCGAGCAGCACCGTGCTGCCGTCGACCAGCGGCGCGGTGAGCCCGTTGGCGGCCTCGAGCCGGACGCCGTCCACGGTCGTGCCGTTCGTCGAGCCCAGGTCGTGGAGGGAGGCCCGCCCGCCGCGCAGGCGCACCTCGGCGTGGCGGCGGGAGATCCCCGGGTCGTCGATGACGACGTCGCACTCGCTGCCGCGCCCGAGCACGGTGCGCTCGGTCGTCAGTTGGTAGCGGCGCCCGTCGACCTCCAGCACCGGGTGGGCCGGCGTCGCCACCGACGCGGTGCCCGGGGCGATCGACCCGCGGACCCTGGCGCTGCGGACGCGGAACACCCCGGTGCCCAGGTCCTCGTCGAGGTCGAAGCGGATGCTCACCGGGCCGGGGAAGGAGTAGCGCTGGGAGCGGGCGTGGTCTGTGAGGGTGTCGGCCAGCTCCTGGGCCAGGTCCTCCTCCCACGACGAGACGCGGTCGTGGTCGGCGGGGGAGAGGTCGATGGTGAAGGCGTTGGGGACCAGCGTGCGGTCCGGGCCGACGATCGCCGCGGTCGTGTCGACCTCGCGGCGCAGGGCGCTGGCGAGCTCGACCGGCTGCACCTCGCTCTTGAAGGCCCGGGCGAAGGCGCCGTTGACGACGCGCTCGACGCCGCGCTCGAAGCGGTCGAGCACTCCCACCGGCCCCTCCTCTCCTGCTGCTCCTGCTGCGCGGCGCGAGGCCGTCCGTTGGCCGTGATCGTAGCCGTCCGGCCCTCGCCGCCGCCCAGGCGCGCGGGGGCGGCGGCCCGCGGGTCCGCCCTTCCCGGCGCTGCGCCCGGCGGGCGCCGGGAGGGGGTCTGCCGCTGCGTGCTAGTGTTCACGACGCTTGCGCGAGTGGCGGAATAGGCAGACGCGCACGGTTCAGGTCCGTGTGCCCGAAAGGGCGTGGGGGTTCAACTCCCCCCTCGCGCACCAGGCAGGCAGAACGGCAGAGGCCGCACCCGACGGGTGCGGCCTCTGCCGCTTCCCGCCCCTGCCGGTCCCGTCCTGGGCGCTCGCGGCGTCAGCGCGCGGCGGCCCGCGCGAGCGGCGCCAGGTGGCGCCCCGGCTCGCGGTAGAGCGGGTACAGCCCGCCCACGGCCTCGTCGACGCCGGCGCGGTCCAGCCACGCCGGCCCGCCGACGCGCTCGGTCGCCTCGTCGGTGAGCAGCACCGGCGACCACCCGCCCGGGTCGTCCCCGACCCGCACGAAGGGCAGCCCGAGCTCGAGCGCCCGCAGGACGCCGCGCTCGCCGATCCGCCCGTAGCTCATCGTCTCCACCTCCAGGCCCGGCACCACCGCCTTGACCGCCTGGACGCCCCGCCCGGACAGGTCCAGGACGAGCACGTCGAACCCGGCGCCGTGCAGCCGGTCCACGACGTCCTGGCGCAGGGCGGTCGGGTCGTCCAGGCCCGGGGTGGTCGGGAGGTCGGCCAGGGCCACCCGCGAGCGCTCGCTCAGCACGGTGCCGGCGAGCCGGCCGGCCAGCTCGGCCCGCGAGAGGCCGAGCCACTCCGCGGTGGCGCTGAGCGCCCGCGGCTCCTCGGCGGCCAGGGCGTCGGCGGGCAGGGCCGCCAGGTACCGGTCGAGGTAGGCGTCGCCGGCGAGGGCGCGCACGCGCGCCAGGTCGCCGTGGGCGAAGGCCTTGCGCGCCCGGGAGCTGCACAGCTCCAGCAGGGCCTTGCGCACGGCCACCTCCCGGTCGGGGTGGCAGGCCTCGCCGCCGGCCGTGACGGTGATCGGCTCGTCGCGGCTGCGGTCGGGGACGGCGCCCGGTCGGTCGGCGCCGACGGCGTGGACGTCGACGAGGCCGAGCTGGGTGCTGGCGAGCTTGACCAGGGGCTCGACGCCCGCGGCCTCCAGCCGGGCGAGGGCCGCGAGCGCCGCCGGGTCGCTGAGCCCGGCGAGGTCGACGACGACGCCGCGGTCGAGGGCGCGGAAGACGAGGCCGTTGCCGTCGCGCTGGAGGAGCTCGAGGAGCGCGTGGGACAGCGCGCGGTCGCGGTCCAGGCCCGCGCCCAGCCCGTTGGTGATCGGGGTGACCAGCCGCGGGCCCGGGGGCACGTCGACCGGGCGCGAGGCCAGGAGGTCCACCGGGACCCACACCGCCTCGCCGTCGCGCTCCCGCCGCGCCTGCAGCCAGTCCAGGGGCGCGTCGGGCGTCCAGGCGCTGCCGGCCGGCAGGCACAGCGCGCGGGGGTCGGTGACCGGGTCACCGCTGGCGACGAGGTCGGCGAGGGAGGCCCGCAGCGGCTGCGCGCGGGAGAGGACCGCGTGCGAGCGGGTCCACTCCACCAGCTCGCCGTAGGCGGAGGCGCGGGCGCTCTCGACGTCCGGGCCGTAGCCCACGCCGTTGCCGCCGGGCGGGTCGAGCAGGGCGACGGACCACACGGGCGTGCCGGTGCTGTCGAACGCCGTCAGGTCGGTCTCGACCACCTCGCCGGGCAGCGAGGCCCGGTAGGCGTCGACGGCGTCCGCGGGCGCGGAGCGGCCGGAGGTCACTGGACGCGCTCGACCATCGTGCCGCTCACGACGTAGCGGACGCCGGCGTCGAGCAGCGCCCGGCCCGCGTCCGAGGCGGCGTCGAAGGGCGTCCCGCCCAGCCACGCCCAGGCGAGCGGCGGCGCGCCGCACCGCTCGGCGAGCAGGCGCAGCGGCTCGGTGACCTCGCGGTGCAGGTCCTCGGCGCTCACCACCGACGCGGCCTGCGCGTGGGTGGCGGTGTGACCGCAGACGTCGTGGCGCTCGGCGATCGCCGCGAGCTCGTCCCAGGTCATGGCCAGGCGGTCGATGGCGTCCTCCTCGGGCACGAGGTCGATGTCGTGGGCGCCGGCGAACGCTCGCTGCTCGGGCACCGGCGTCGACAGGAACGCCGTGGGCGGGAAGAAGGCCGCCCGCAGGCCGAGGTCGTCGCAGACCCGCGCCGCGACGTCGGAGCCGTTGCGGTAGCCGTCGTAGAAGACCGGGAGGAAGCCCGGGCGCTGGTCCGCCCAGCGGCCGGTGTCGAACCACGCGTCGAGGTCGGCGAGGGCCACGGGGGCGAAGCGCGCCGCGTACTGCGACAGCTCCCACCGCAGCTGCTCCTCCTGCGCGGCGGGGGTGTTGTGCCAGTTCACCACCCGCAGGACCCGCCCGGCCGCGTACGCCGAGCGGTGCTCCGCCCGGCTCGGGCCGCTCACGCCGGTCCCGCCGCCGGCACGGGCCCGGGGTGCACGTGCGCCCACCCCACGAGCTCCACCACGGAGTACAGCGCGGCCGCGTCGTCGTCCGCGGCCCCCGGGGCGAGCGCGGCGGCGTAGGCGTCGAACACCTCGACCAGCCCCGCCTCGACCAGCCCCGCCTCGACCAGCCCCGCCTCGACCAGCCCCGCCTCCGGGACCCCGGCGGGGCGGCCGGCCCGCACGGCGTCCGGACGCCGGTCCACCAGCGCGACGACGACCGGGACCCCCTCGCGCTCGAGCACGCGCGCCGCGGCGGCGCGGTGGGCGGCTGCGGGGTCGGCGACGGGGACGAGGGCTCCGCCCGGGGAGCCGGGGAGCGAGGGCACGGGGGAACTGTGCCCGACCCGGGGGGCGGGCGCAGCGCCTGCGCGCAGGTGACGTGCATCACGCCGCTCCGGCTGGTGCAGGCCCGTCCCGGGGCCCCAAGGTACGGAGGTCCGACCCTGGAGCGACCCACTGCGGAGGCGCCATGTCCTGGTCACGGCGGCAGTTCCTCACGGCCACGGCCCTGGGCGCCGGATCGGCGCTCGGCGCGGGCACCCTCGCCGGCTGCGGGGGCGGCGGCGGCTCCGGCTCGGGCAGCGACCTCACGTTCGCCCTGTGGGGCGGCGACGCCGAGGTCGCGGCCTTCCAGGCGGTGGCCGACGCCTTCCGCGAGGAGACCGGCACGACGGTCGAGATCGAGAACCTCCCGTACGCCGACATCCTCTCGACGGTCGACTCCCGGCTGCAGTCCGGCAGCCCGCCGGACCTGTTCCGGGTCTCCTACATCGACCTCGGCCGGTACACCTCCCTCGGGGTCCTCGCCGACATCTCCAGCGCACTGCCCGCCGGGTTCGCCGACGCCTTCACCCCGTCCCTGTGGTCGGCGGTGCAGGCGGACGGCGCGCCGGTCGGCGTCCCGCACCACACCGACGTCTCGGCGCTGGTCTACAACGTCCCGGCCTTCGAGCGCGCCGGCGTCGCGGTGCCCACGGCGCTGGAGCAGGCCTGGACGTGGGACCAGTTCAGCGACGTGCTCGCCGAGGTCAAGGCCGCCAACGGCGGCGCCTACCCCGTCGTCGTCAACTGGCAGGCCGCCGGCGCCTACCGGTGGCTGTCGTTCCTCGCCCAGGCAGGAGGGTCGGTCTTCGGCGACGACGGCGCGGTGACGATCGACTCCGAGGCGGGGGCGCGCGCCCTCACCTACACCCGGGGCCTCTACACCGCGGGTCTGCACGACCCGACCTTCCTCGTCCAGGCGGCCAACTACCCCGACGAGGCGTTCCCCACCGGCTCGCCGCTGTCGGTGTACGCGGGCGACTTCCTCCTCCCGAGCCTGGACGAGACCGTCACCGACTTCGAGTTCGGCGCCACGTTCCTGCCCCGCGACGTCGACGCCGCCACCGACCTCGGCGGCAACGCCGTCGTGGTCACCGACGGCGACCGCGCCGAGGCCGCGGCCGCGTTCGCCGCCTTCCTCGCCAGCGCCGAGAGCATGAAGGCGTTCTGCGAGGCGACCACCGTCCTGCCCACCCGCACCGACGTCACGGACCTGGCCTACTCGGTGCGCCCGGACCTCATGCCCGTCTTCGTGCAGCAGGCCACGACCATCCCGGAGAGCCTGGTGGCCACGAGCACGTCGACCGCCTTCTCCGGGATCAACGCGGCCCTGCAGCAGGAGCTCGAGGCCTGCTTCGGCGGGGGGCAGCCGGTCGAGGAGACGCTGGCGAAGCTCCAGCGGGCCGTCGAAGACCTCGCCGAGGGCTGAGGCCGCGCCCGATGGCCCTGGTCGGGTCCGCGGCCGCCCTGCAGCAGCCCCCTGGCGGCAGCCCGAGCCGGCGACGCCAGCGCGGTGAGGCGCTGGCGGGGCTGCTCTTCACGACCCCCGCGCTGGTCGTCTTCGCCGTGTTCATGTTCGTGCCGCTGGCGCTGACCGCCTACTACAGCGTCACCGACCACACCGGGTTTGGCCGGCCGCAGGTCGTGGGCCTGGAGAACTTCACCGAGCTGGCCGGCGACCCGCTGTTCTGGCGCTCGCTGGCCAACACCGCCGTCTTCACGGTCCTCGTCGTGCCGCTGAGCGTCTTCGGCGGCCTGGGGCTGGCGCTGCTGCTCAACCGCGCGATGCCCGCGCGGGGGCTGCTGCGGGCCCTGTTCTACGTGCCCGTGGTCATCTCCGCCGTGGCCAGCGGGCTCATCGCGCGCTGGATGTTCAACGAGAGCTCCGGCCTGGTGAACCGGCTGCTCGAGGGGGCGGGGCTCCCCGCGGTGAGCTGGCAGACCGGGGGCGTGGCGGCGATGGCGTCCCTCGTGCTCGTCACCACCTGGACGAACCTGGGCTTCACCATGGTCGTGTACCTGGCGGGCCTGCAGGGCGTCCCGGGGGAGGTGTACGAGGCCTCGGCGCTCGACGGCGCGTCGCGGTGGCGGACCACCCGGTCCATCACCTGGCCGATCCTCGGGCCGACGACGTTCTTCCTCCTCGTGTACATGATCATCACGTCGTTCCAGGTGTTCGACCTCGTCATCGTCATGACCGGCGGCGGGCCCGCGAACGCGACGACGCTGCTCGTCAACTACGCCTACTCGCAGGGGTTCGAGCAGCGCCGGCAGGGCTACGCCGCGGCCCTGGGGATGGTGCTCTACGCCATCGTCCTCGTGCTCACGCTGGTCCAGTGGCGCGCCGGCCGGCGCAGGGACCTGGCGTGAGCGCCCGGAGCGCCGCCAGTGCCGCGACGCCCCGCAGCACGGCCGAGCGCCGGGCGACGCGGTGGCGCCTGACGGCCGCCGTGCTCGCCGCGGTCGTCGTCGTCTTCCCGCTGTACTGGATGGCCGTCACGGCGCTGTCCACGCCCGCCGAGCTCTACGGCGAAGGCACCCGGCTCTGGCCGGCGGCGCTGCACTGGGAGAACTTCACCCAGCCCCTGGAGCGCTGGCCGTTCGGGCGCTGGTTCCTCAACTCCACCGTCATCGCCGTGGTCTCGGTCGTGGCGACGCTCGCCATCAACCTCTGCGCCGGGTACGCGTTCGCCAAGCTGGACTTCCCGCTCAAGAACACGATCTTCCTGGTCATCCTCAGCACCCTCATGGTGCCGGTGCAGGTGATCATGATCGGCCAGTTCCAGCTCGTCGTGGACCTCGGGCTCGTCAACACCGACGCCGGGGTCGTCCTCCCGCGCCTGGCCGAGGCGTTCGGGCTGTTCCTCGCGCGGCAGTTCTTCGCCGCCGTGCCCGACGAGCTGGTCGAGGCGGCCCGGGTGGACGGGGCGGGCCCGTTCCGGACGTTCTGGTCGATCGTGCTGCCGCTCAGCCGGCCGCTCGTCGCCGTCCTGGTGATCTTCACGTTCATGTGGCGGTGGAACGAGTTCGCCTGGCCGCTCATCGCCCTGCAGGAGACCGACCGGTTCACCCTGCCGATCGGCCTGCGGTACCTGCAGGACCAGTACGGCCGCGACTACGGCTCCCTCACCGCGATGTCGCTGCTGTCGGTCCTGCCCATGCTCGCCGTCTTCGCGGTGTTCCAGCGCCACTTCGTGGAGGGGATGGCGCGCACCGGCCTGAGGTGACCGGAGGGCCCCGCAGCGCGACCCCCACGACCCGGTCGGGCGCTCGCCGCAGGCGGCTCGCGGCGCCAGCCGTTAACCTGCGTCCTCCAGCACCGAGGAACGAGGTCTGCGTGAACGGCAACACCAGCTACCGCGCCGCCAACACGACGATGCTGTCCATCGTCGGCATCGAGGCACCCGTGGTGGTCACCTCGGCGGAGATCGATGCGCAGATGACGGACACCCTCAAGCGCCTGAAGCTGCGGCCCGGCCTGCTCGAGCGCGTCGCCGGCGTCAGCGAGCGCCGGTGGTACTCCGAGGACACCTCCCTCGGCGAGGCCGCCGCGACCGCCGGGTCCAAGGCGCTGTCCGAGGCCGGGATCGACGCCTCCGACGTCGGCGTCCTCATCAACACCTCGGTCTCGCGCGAGCACCTCGAGCCGGCGGTGTCGGTGCAGGTGCACGACGCGATGGGCCTGCCGACGTCGGCGATGAACTTCGACATCACCAACGCGTGCCTGGGCTTCGTCAACGGCCTGCAGACCGCGGCCGCCATGATCGACTCCGGTCAGGTGCGCTACGCCGTCGTGGTCGGCGCGGAGGACACCCGCAGCACCACCCAGGACACGATCGAGCGCCTCGCGGCGCCGACGACGACCCGCCAGGACTACCTGGAGGAGTTCGCCACCCTCACGCTGGGCTCCGGCGCGGTCGCCGCGGTCATGGGGCCGGCCGACGCCCACCCCGAGGGCCACCGGCTCGTCGGTGGCGTCTCCCGCTCGGGCACGGAGCACCACGGGCTGTGCGTGGGCCGCCTCGGCCGGATGGTCGCCGACTCCCGGGGCCTGCTGGAGAACGGCGTCGAGCTCATCGGCGCGGCCTACGACGAGGCCAAGGAGGACTGGGGGTGGGCCACCGGGATGGCCCGCTACATCCTCCACCAGGTCTCGACCGTGCACATCAAGGCGCTCATCCAGCGCCTGGGCATCGACGCCGTGAAGGCGCCGCTGACCTACCCGTTCCTCGGCAACATCGGCCCGGCGTCGCTGCCCATGACGCTGGCCCGCCAGGCCGACACCCTGATGCCGGGCGACCGCGTGCTGTGCCTGGGCGTCGGGTCGGGGCTGAACACCGCCCTGTGCGAGCTCCGCTGGTGACCCGCGCCCCCGCGGCGCTGCCCCCAGCCGGCCTGCCCGGCCTCGACCCCGCGTGGTCGCGGCTGGTCGAGGTCGTGGACGCCGACGGCGCGGCGCGCACCTGGCACGTGCTCGACGGCGCCGTCGAGGTGGCCGCCCGGTGGCCGGGGGAGCCCCTCGGCACCGTCCTCGCGGTGCACGGCAACCCCACCTGGTCGTACCTGTGGCGCCAGGTGCTCGTCGCCGCCGCGGAGGTGGGCTGGCGCGTCGTCGCGGTCGACCAGCTCGACATGGGCTACTCCGAGCGCACCGGCACCCGCCGCCGCCTGGCCCGCCGGATCGACGACCTGGGCCGGCTCACGGACGCCCTCGGCCTCACCGGTCCACGTGGAACCGCTGGCCCCGTCGTCACCCTCGGCCACGACTGGGGCGGCATGGTCAGCGCCGGCTGGGCGCTCGCGCACCGCGACGTGCTGGCCGGCGTGGTCCTGCTCAACACCGCGGTCCACCACCCCCTGGACGCCCCCGTCCCCCCGGCGCTGCGCTGGGCGATGAGCCCCGCCGTGCTGCCGAACCTGACCGTGCGCACCCCCGGCTTCGTGCAGGCCACCCTGGAGACCGCTCGGCGGCCGCTGCCGGCCGACGTCCGCGCGGCCTACCGGGCGCCCTACCGCGGGGCGGACCGGCGGGTGGGCGTGGGAGCGTTCGTCGCCGACATCCCCGCCGACGCCGACCACCCGAGCCGGCCCGCGATGGAGGCGATCGCCTCGGGGCTCGCCGACCTCGGCGCCTCGCGGCAGGTCCCCTCGCTGCTGCTGTGGGGCCCGGCCGACCCGGTCTTCCGCCAGCGCTACCTCCGCGACCTGCGCGACCGCCTGCCGGGTGCCGACGTCCACCGCTTCGAGGGCGCGGGCCACCTGGTCTCCGAGGACGCCGACGTCGCCGGGGTGCTGGCCCGCTGGCTGGTCGAGCGCGCGCCGGGCGCGCGTCCCCGCGTCCGCGCCGGCGCCGCGCAGGAGCCGCTGCGCGGCGAGGGCGAGGACCGCCCTCTGGGCGCCGCCCTGGAGGCGCGCGCGGACGACGACACCCCCGCCGTGGTGCAGCTGCGGCCAGGGGCCCCGGCCCTGGTCACCTCCTGGCAGGACCTGGCCACCCGCGTGCGCGAGGTCGCCGCGGGCCTGGTCGCCGGCGGCGTCCGCCCCGGACAGCGCGTGTCGCTGCTCGTGCCGCCCGGTCCGGACCTCACGGCGCTGTTCTACGCGTGCCTGCGGATCGGCGCGGTCGTCGTCGTCGCCGACGCCGGCCTGGGGGTGCGCGGGCTCTCCCGCGCGGTGCGCGGCGCCTTCCCCGACCACGTGGTGGCCGTCGACCGCGGCCTGGCCGCGGCGGCCCTGCTGGGCTGGCCAGGACGCCGCGTGGCGGCGGGCGAGCTGCGCGGCGGTGCGCGCGCGCGCCGGCTGCTGGGCGTGGCCGAGCACCTCGACGACGTGGCCGCGCGGGGCCGGGCGGCGCTCGCCGCGGGCCTCGAGCTGCCGCCGGAGCCGGCCGCCGACGCCGAGGCCGCCGTCCTCTTCACCTCCGGCTCCACCGGCCCGGCCAAGGGCGTCGTCCACACGCACCGCTCGATGCGCGGCATGCGCGACGCCATCGCCTCCACCTACGGCATCGGCCCGGACACCGCGCTGGTCGCCGCCTTCGCGCCGTTCGCGCTGCTCGGCCCGGCCCTCGGCGCGACGAGCTCGGTGCCGGAGACCGACGTCACGAAGCCCGCCACGCTGACCGCCGCGGCCCTGGCCGACGCGGTCTCGGCCGTCGAGGCGGCGAGCGCCTTCGCCTCGCCCGCCGCGCTGGCCAACGTCGTCGCCACGGCGGACGACCTCACGCCCGCCCAGCACGAGGCGCTGGGTCGGGTGCGGCTGCTGCTCTCGGCCGGCGCCCCGATCGGCGCCGACCTGCTGCGCCGCGCCCTGGCGCTCATGCCGGCGGCCACCGCACGCACCCCGTACGGGATGACCGAGGCGCTGCCGGTCACGGACGTGTCGCTGGAGGAGCTGCTGGCCGCCGGCACCGGCGAGGGCGTGCTCGTCGGCCGCCCCGTGCCGGGTGCGCAGGTGGCGCTCAGCCCCCTGGACGCCGACGGCGCGGCGACCGGGGCCCTGACCACCGAGCCCGGCACGACCGGCGAGGTCGCGGTGCGCGCGCCCAACGTCAAGGACCGCTACGACCAGCTCTGGGACACCCAGCGCGCCAGCGCCCGCGACGCCGGCTGGCACCGCACCGGCGACGTCGGCCACCTCGACGCCGACGGGCGGCTGTGGGTGGAGGGGCGGCTCGCGCACGTGATCACCGCCCCGGGCGGCGTGCTCACCCCGGTCGGCCTCGAGCAGCGGGTGCAGGGCCTGGACGCCGTCGCGCGCGCCGGCGCGGTCGGCGTCGGACCGGCGGGCACGCAGCAGGTCGTGGTCGTCGTGGAGCCGGCCCCGGGCTCGGGCCTGGTGCCGGGTCCCGCGCCGCTGGACCTGCTCGACGCGGTCCGCGCCGTGGCGGGGACCCCCGTGGCCGCGGTGCTCGTCGTGGCCGTGCTGCCGACCGACATCCGGCACAACTCCAAGGTCGACCGCACGCGCGTCGCCGGCTGGGCCTCACGGGTGCTGGCCGGCGAGCTGCCCGCGGAGAGCCGACCATGAGGGTGCTGTCATGAGGGTGCTGGTCACCGGGGCGAGCGGGATGCTCGGCGGCGCCGTGGCGGCCGCGCTCGTGCGGCGGGGCGACCAGGTCGTGACGCTGCAGCGGCGCGCCAGCGGCGTCGCCGGTGCCGTCGACGTGCGCGGCGCCCTGGAGGACCCGGCCGCGGTCGCCGGCGCCCTGGCCGGCGTCGAGGGCGTGGTGCACCTGGCCGCCAAGGTCGCGATCAGCGGCCCCGAGGCCGAGTACCAGCGGGTCAACGTCGAGGGCACCCGTGCGCTGCTGGCCGCTGCCCGCGAGGCCGGCGTCCGCCGCTTCGTGCAGGTCTCCTCGCCGTCGGTCGCCCACGCCGGCGCCTCGCTCGTGGGCGCCGGCGCCGACCCGGCAGACCCGGTGCGCGCCCGCGGGCCCTACGCCCGCACGAAGGCCGCCGCCGAGCTGCTGGCGCTGGCCGCCGACGGCGCCGGGTTCGCCGTGGTGGCGGTGCGCCCGCACATCGTCTGGGGCCCGGGCGACCCGCAGCTCGTGGCGCGGGTGGTCAACCGCTCCCGCCAGGGCCGGATGGTCGTCGTCGGCGACGGCAGCGCGCTCATCGACACCACGTACGTCGACGACGCGGCGGCGGCCCTGGTGGCAGCGCTGGACCGGGCGCCGGCGGACGGCGTCCACGGGAGCGCCTTCGTCGTGAGCAGCGGGCAGCCGCGCACCGTGGGCGAGCTCGTCTCGCGGATGGCGGTCGCCGGCGGCGCGCCGCCGCCCACCCGGCGGGTGCCGCTGCCCGTCGCCCGGGCGGTCGGGGGAGCGGTCGAGGCGCTGTGGGCCGGCCTGCGAGCCGTCGGGGCTCCCGCTGGGGACGACGAGCCGCCGCTGACCCGCTTCCTCGCCGAGCAGCTGGGGACGGCGCACTGGTTCGACCAGCGCCGCACCCGCGAGGCGCTGCAGTGGCAGCCGGAGGTCGACCTCGACGAGGGCTTCGCGCGCCTCGCCGCCTGGTTCGCCCGCTCCTGACCCTCGGGTCGACCGACCGCACTCTCCGCCGGAAGTGCTGCGGGGCAATCCACAAGACATCTTGTGCAACTGTGCTTGTGAGTGCGACGCTGCGCCCGTGGACGACGAACGCGCGGCGGCCGGCTCCGTGCACCTCACCGACCCGCGCGCCATGCGCGCCCTGGCGCACCCCACCCGGCTGAGGATCCTCGGGGAGCTGCGCGCGCGCGGGCCGCAGACGGTCGGGATGCTCAGCGAGCTGCTCGACGAGGCGCCCGGGTCGGTCAGCTACCACCTGGGCACCCTGGCCAGGCACGGGTTCGTCGTCGAGGCTCCGGAGCGCGCCCGCGACCGCCGGGAGCGCTGGTGGCGGGCCGCGCACGAGAGCACGCGGTGGGAGCCCCTGGAGCTCCTCGCCGACCCCGAGCGCCGCGAGGCGATGGAGGGGCTGCAGCGCACGGTCCTGGCCCGCTACGTCGAGGAGCTGGAGGGCTACCTGCGCCGCCAGGCGAGCCTCCCGGCGGAGTGGGTGGCGGCCGCGACGATCAGCGACGCCGTCCTGCACCTCACCAGCGACCAGCTCGGGCAGCTGCGCGACGAGCTGCACGCCCTCGCCCAGCGCTGGCACGACCTCAGCGACGCGGAGGCGCCCGGCGCGCAGGACGTCGCCCTGCTCTACCAGGCCTTCCGCCGATGAGCGCTGCGCTGCGCGACACCCGCGCGCTGCGCCGCCGCTTCCTGCTGCTCGTGGCGCTGCGCTGGCTGCCGACCGGCCTGACGATGCCGGTCACCGTGCTGCTGGCCTCGGCCCGCGGGCTGTCCCTGGCCGAGATCGGCGTCGTCCTCTCGGTGCAGGGCTTCGTCGTCCTGGCCCTCGAGCTGCCCACCGGCGGCCTGGCCGACTCGCTGGGACGCCGGCCCGTCCTCGTCCTCGCCGGAGCGGTGGGGATCGCCTCGCTCGCCCTGCTGGCCGTGGCGGACACCGTGGCGGCCTACGTCGCGGCGATGGCGCTGCAGGGGGTCTGGCGGGCGCTGGACTCCGGGCCGCTGGAGGCCTGGTACGTCGATGCGGCGCTGGAGATCGACCCCGGCGCACGCCTCGAGGACGGCCTGTCCGCCGCCTCCGCCGTCCTCAGCGCCGCCCTGTGCGCCGGGGCTCTGGCCAGCGGGGCGCTCGTGGCGCTCGACCCGCTCGGGGCCGCCGACCCGCTCGTGGTCCCCGTGCTCGCCGCGCTGGTGCTCTCGGCCCTGAGCACCGGCGCGGTCCTGGCGCTGGTCACCGAGGCGCGCCCGACCCGCGGCGCCGGGACCGCCTGGGCGGCGGTGCGCGGCGTCCCGGCCGTGGTCGCCGCGGGCGTGCGGCTGGTGCGCGGCGACCGCGTGCTCCTCGCGCTGGTGGCGGTCGAGCTGTTCTGGGGCTTCGGGATGATCGCCTTCGAGATGCTCATGCCGGTGCGGCTGGCCGAGGTCTCCGGCAGCGGCGCGGCGGCCACCGAGCGCGCGGCCGCCCTCATGGGGCCGGTCACCGCCGGTGCGTGGGCGGCCTCGGCGGCCGGTGCCGCCCTCGTCCCGCTGCTCAGCCGGCGCACCGGCGTCTGGGTGGCCGCTGCGGCCCTGCGGGTGGCGCAGGGCCTCGCGGTGGCCGGGATGGGGCTGCTCGCGGGCCCGCTCGGCGTCGTGGCGGCGTTCTGGGCCTGCTACGCCGTGCACGGCGCGTCGAACCCCCTGCACTCCTCCCTGCTGCACGCACGGGCCAGCGGGGAGAACCGGGCGGTGGTGCTCTCGGTCAACTCGATGGTGGCCCAGCCCGCCGGTTCTGTGGGATCCATCACGCTCGGCGCACTGGCCGCGGCCACCTCCACGAGCACGGCCATGCTCGTCGCCGCGCTCGTCCTGGCGCTGGCCGCTCCGCTCTACCGGGCCGCGCGTCCGGCGTCCGGCGGCGGAACCCAGGAAGGGGTGCGACGATGGCGCCGGGCCGCAGGGCCCGCCAGCACAGAACCCTTCCCCGGACCACAGGGTGAGCACGGCCGCGGCCTGCGGACGTGACCCGACCGAGCGGACAGGGCGGCACGAGAGCGAACGCATGACGACGATCGACACCGTCCAGCAGGGGGCGGGCCGCCGGGGACCGCGACAGCCCCGCCAGCAGACCGCCTACGCCGCCGTGTCAGCGGAGGTGCAGGCCATGGGGCTCATGCGCCGCCGCTACGGGCTCTACTGGACCAAGATGGTCCTCGCCGTCGTCGTCCTCGCCGCGCTGATCACCACGCACGTCCTCCTGGGCGACACCTGGTGGCAGCTGCTCCTGGCGGCGGCGCTGGCCGTGGTGCTCACCCAGGTGTCCTTCCTGGCCCACGACGCCGCCCACCGCCAGATCTTCAAGTCCGGCGCCTGGAACGACTGGACCTCGATCGTCCTGGCCAACGGCCTGGCCGGGATGAGCGTCGGCTGGTGGACGAACAAGCACACCAAGCACCACGGCAACCCCAACACCGCGGGCAAGGACCCGGACATCGACTCCGGCGTCCTGGCCTTCACCCCGGAGCAGGGCCTCGCGGCCAAGGCGAAGGGCGGCGTCCGCGGCTGGTTCGCGGCCCGCCAGGGCTACGCGTTCTTCCCGCTCCTGCTGCTCGAGGGCCTCAACCTCCACGCCCAGGGCCTCAAGCTCGTCTTCGGACGCCGTCCGATGAAGCGCCGCTGGGTCGAGGGCACCCTCATCATCGGCCGGCTGAGCGCCTACGTCGCCCTGGTCTTCTTCGTCCTCAGCCCCGGCAAGGCCTTCGCCTTCCTCGGCGTGCAGCTGGGCCTGTACGGCCTCTACATGGGCGCCTCCTTCGCGCCCAACCACAAGGGCATGGCGATCATCGCCCCCGGGTCGACGATCGACTTCCTGCGCCGCCAGGTGATGACCTCGCGCAACATCCGCGGGGGCCGCGTCATGGACTTCGCCCTCGGCGGCCTGAACTACCAGGTCGAGCACCACCTCTTCCCGAGCATGCCCCGCCCGAACCTGCGCCGCGCGCAGCCGATCGTCAAGGCGTACTGCGAGAAGAACGGCATCCACTACACCGAGACGGGGCTGTTCACCTCGTACCGCATCGTCGTCCGCTACCTCAACAAGGTGGGCCTGGGCGCTCGCGACCCGTTCGACTGCCCGCTCGTGCAGGCCACCCGCCCGCGCACCGTGGTCGGCTGACCAGCGCCACCCAGCACGGCCCGGAGGCCCCGCACGGTCAGGAGACCGGCGGGGCCTCCAGCGCGTCCAGGCCCGGCGGCAGCGGCGCGCCCGAGACCACGACGAGGCGCTGCGTGGGCCGGGTCATGGCCACGTAGAGGTCGTTCGCCCCGCGCGCGGACTGCGCCAGCACCCCGGCGGGCTCCACGAGGACCACGGCGTCGAACTCCAGGCCCTTGACGTCGGCCACCGACGCGACCGTGACCGGTGCGTCCCGCGGGTCCTCCGCGCGGCGCACCGACCCCTCGGGCAGGGCGGCGGCGACAGCCGCAGCGGTGACCGGCACGAGCGCGTCGGGCGCCACCACGACCATCCGGCCCCCGCCGAGGAGGTCGAGCTCGGCGACCACGGCGCTCGTCACGGCCTCCGCCCAGCGCGGGGAGGGGGCGGGCTCGGGGGCCCGGACCGCGCGCGGGGGCATCTCGGCGTCGCGGATCGAGCGCGGCACCGGAGCCGTGACCCCCGCCGCGGCCAGCACCGCGCCCGCGAGCTCCATGACCTGGCGGGGCGTGCGGTAGTTGACGGTCAGCTGCGCCAGCCGCCAGGGCCGGCGCAGGTCGACCCCTCGGGTGGCGGCGGCGCCCTCGCCGGAGCCGAGGACCGGGGAGAGCGCGGCCTCCCACTCCGAGGCCCCCGCCGCGGTGGAGGTCTGCGCCAGGTCGCCCACCACGGTCATCGAGCGGGCCGGGCAGCGGCGGGCCAGCACCCGCCAGGCCATCGCCGACAGCTCCTGGGCCTCGTCGACCACGACGTGCCCGTAGGCCCAGGTGCGGTCCGCGGCTGCCCGCTCGGCGACCGTGAGGTCGCTGCCGTCCCCGGCCCACCGGTCCGCCAGGGCCTCGGCGGTGAGCATCCCGCCGGCCCCCGAGGACGCCGCCATCTCCAGCACCCCGCGGGCGTAGGCCACCTGCTCGGCGCGCTCGCGGGCGGCCTGGGCCGACTCGGCCCCGGCG
>NZ_JBZYWI010000007.1:0-39478 GCF_058932755.1 Quadrisphaera sp. DVD1 | reverse complement strand
ACCGCCGGGCGCGCGAGCTGTGGCAGATGGCCCGCCACCTCGGGCCCGGCGCCCCGGCCCTGCCGCCGCTGGTGGTCCCCGACGGCGTCCGGGTGCGCGCCTTCGAGGTGGGCCGCGACGAGGACGCCTGGCTCGCCGTGAACGCCCGGGCCTTCGCCGCCCACCCCGAGCAGGGCCGCTGGACCAGCGCCGACCTGGCGGCCCGCGAGGCCGAGCCGTGGTTCGACCCCGCGGGCCTCCTGCTGGCCGAGGACGCCGCCAGCGGCGCGCTGCTGGCCTCGCACTGGACGAAGGAGCACGACGAGCGCACCGGCGAGGTGTACGTGGTCGGGGTGGACCCCGACGCGCAGGGCCGCGGGCTCGGCGCGCTGGTGACCCTGGCGGGGCTGCACCACCTGCAGCGGCGGGGCAGGGACGCCGTGCGGCTCTACGTCGACGGCGACAACACCGCCGCCCAGCGCACCTACGCGCGCCTGGGCTTCGCCCGGGCCGCCACGGACGTGCTCTACCAGCGCCCCTGAGCCCCACGGCGCGGGGAGTGGCGCTCGTCACCCCTGCTGCGATGATGCGGACATGGCGAGCACCACGACACGCGCGCGCGCACCCCAGGGCCGTCCGGCAGGGGGCGAGGAGGTCGTCGACCCCGGACCGGACCTGGCGGAGACCTTCGAGGAGCACCTCGCCGCCGACGACGACGCCGGTGACGGTGCTGACGACGGGACCGCCGAGGCGGCGCAGGGCGTCGCCGGCGCCGAGGCGGCGCCCGAGGCCGCACCGCTGCCGGCCGACCGCTTCCTGGACCGCGAGCTGAGCTGGCTGGCCTTCAACGAGCGGGTGCTGGAGCTCGCCGAGGACCCCGCGCTCCCCCTGCTGGAGCGCACCCGCTTCCTCGCGATCTTCGCCAGCAACCTCGACGAGTTCTTCATGGTCCGCGTGGCGGGGCTCAAGCGCCGGATCGCCACCGGGCTCGCGGTGACCGCCGCGAGCGGCCTGGAGCCGCGCGAGGTGCTCGCCGCGATCAGCGAGCGCGCCCACACCCTCATGGAGCGGCACGCCGCGGCCTTCACCGACGCCGTGCGCCCGGCGCTGAGCGAGGCGCAGATCGACCTCGTCTGCTGGGAGGACCTGGACGAGGCCGAGCAGGCGCACCTGCACCGGTTCTTCCGCGACTCCGTCTTCCCGGTGCTGACGCCGCTCGCCGTCGACCCGGCGCACCCCTTCCCCTACATCTCCGGGCTGTCCCTCAACCTCGCGGTCGTCGTGCGCAACCCGACCACCGAGAAGGAGCACTTCGCGCGGGTCAAGGTGCCGCCGCTGCTGCCGCGGCTCGTGCGGGTCACCGCCGAGGGCCCGGAAGGCCGCCGCGCGCGCTTCCTGGCGCTGGAGGACCTCATCGCGGTCCACCTCGACCAGCTCTTCCCGGGCATGGAGGTGCTCGCCACCCACACCTTCCGGGTCACCCGCAACGAGGACCTGGAGGTGGAGGAGGACGACGCCGAGAACCTCCTCCAGGCGCTGGAGAAGGAGCTGCTGCGGCGCCGCTTCGGCCCGCCGGTGCGCCTGGAGCTGGCCCAGGACGCCGACGACCACCTCCGCGAGCTGCTCATCCGCGAGCTGGACGTCACCGACGCCGAGACGTACGTGCTGCCCGAGCCGCTGGACCTCCGCGGCCTCAACGCGGTGGCCGACCTCGACCGGCACGAGCTGCACTACCCGGCGTTCGTCGGCAAGACCCAGCGGCACCTGACCGACGGGCGCGAGAGCGCCAAGCCGCGGGACGTCTTCGCGGCCGTGCGCTCCCGCGACGTGCTGCTGCACCACCCCTACGACTCGTTCTCCACGAGCGTGCAGGCGTTCCTCGAGCAGGCCGCGGCCGACCCGCACGTCCTGGCGATCAAGCAGACGCTCTACCGGACGTCGGGCGACTCCCCCATCGTCGACGCCCTGGTGGACGCCGCCGAGGCCGGCAAGCAGGTGCTGGCCCTGGTGGAGATCAAGGCCCGCTTCGACGAGCAGGCGAACATCACCTGGGCCCGCAAGCTCGAGCAGGCCGGGGTGCACGTCGTCTACGGGATCGTCGGGCTCAAGACCCACGCGAAGCTGTGCCTCGTCGTGCGCCAGGAGGGCGACCGGCTGCGCCGCTACTGCCACGTGGGCACGGGCAACTACAACCCCAAGACGGCACGCCTCTACGAGGACGTCGGCCTGCTCACCTGCGACGACGAGGTGGGCGAGGACCTCACGAAGCTGTTCAACCAGCTCTCGGGGTACGCGCCCAAGACGCGCTACCGCCGCCTGCTCGTGGCGCCGCGCAGCCTGCGCCGGGGCCTGGTGCAGCGGATCGAGGGCGAGATCGAGCACGCCCGCGCCGGGCGCCCCGCGCGGGTGCGGATCAAGGTCAACTCGATGGTCGACGAGGTCGTCATCGACGCCCTCTACCGCGCGTCCCAGGCGGGCGTGCCGGTCGACGTCGTCGTCCGCGGCATCTGCGCCCTGCGCCCCGGCGTGCCGGGCCTGAGCGAGACCGTGCGCGTGCGCTCCGTGCTCGGCCGCTTCCTCGAGCACAGCCGGGTCTTCGCCTTCGAGGCCGGCGGCGAGCGCGAGGTCTGGATCGGCAGCGCCGACATGATGCACCGCAACCTCGACCGCCGGGTGGAGGCGCTGGTGCGCCTGCGCGACCCCGAGCACGTGCAGACGCTCGTGGACGTCGTGGACCGCGCCATGGACGACGGCACCGCCAGCTGGCACCTGGACGCCGACGGGGCGTGGACCCGCCACGCCCGCGGCGAGGACGGCCAGCCGCTGGTGGACGTGCAGGAGCTGGCCATCGCCGCGCGCACCAGCCGCCGCCAGCGGCGCCGGTGAGCCGCCCCAGCGCGGGAGCGGTGCGGGTGCGGAGGCCGTGACCCTCGCCGACCCGCTGGTCCCGGTGGTGCGGGCCGCGGGGGCGCTGTGCTGGTACCGCGAGGGCGGCCAGCTGCGCGTGCTGCTCGTCCACCGGCCCAAGTACCAGGACTGGTCCTGGCCCAAGGGCAAGCTCGAGCCGGGCGAGGCGGCCGCCGGGGCCGCCGTCCGGGAGGTCGCGGAGGAGACCGGGCTCGCCGTGCGCCTCGGCGTGGCGCTGCCGAGCGCCCGCTACCCCCTGGGCGCCGAGGCGACCAAGCACGTCTCCTACTGGGCCGCCCACGTGCCCGACGCCGCCCACCCGGCGCCCCCGCGCCCCGACGAGGTCGACCGCACGGAGTGGGTCAGCGCGGAGGAGGCGGACCGCCTCCTCACCCGGCGGGCGGACCGCGTGCAGCTGCGCGCCCTGCTGGAGGCCGACGCCGGCGGCGTCCTCGACACCTGGCCGTTCCTCGTGCTGCGCCACGGCCACGCCCGCCCCAAGAGCGCGTGGGGGCACGCCGACGCCGAGCGGCCGCTGGTCGCCGCGGGGCGCCGGCAGGCCGCGGCCCTGCCCGCGCTGCTGGCCGCCTGGAGCCCGCCGCGGGTGGTCTCCAGCCCGTGGGAGCGGTGCCTGGAGACGGTCCAGCCCTACCTCGACGCCAGCGGAGCCTCCCTGCGCACCAAGGGGCGGCTCAGCGAGGACGGCCACCGGCGCGACCCGGCCAAGGTCGCCCACCTCGTGACCAAGCTCCTGGGCCGGCGCCGCCCCGTGGTGGTCTGCACGCACCGGCCCGTGCTCACGACGCTGCTGGGCACCCTCGCCGGGCACGCGGCCGCGGGCGTCGGAGACGCGATCCCGCGCGCCGACCCCTACCTGGCGCCGGGGGAGGTGCTCGTCGCCCACGTCTCGACGGCCGGCGGGCGCGTGGTCGCCGTCGAGCGGCACCAGCCGCTGCCCCGCTGAGCGCGCCCGCAGCCCCACTGAGCCGTCCGGGCGACGCCGCGCACTCCTCCTCGAGCCGGAAAAGGGGCTGTGACCTGGGGCGTTCATCCCCCGTTCACCTTCGTCGGGCCACCGCTTCACCTCGCCTCCGTAGCGTCGGCGCGTCAGAGCGCCCGGATCGGTCCGGGGGCTCACACGAGAGAGGCGCACCCCACGTGAAGCGCAGCACCCTGGGCCGCGCGGCCCTGCCCGCGGCCATCGTGCTCACCCTCGGCCTGTCCGCGTGCAGCGCGGCCAACGAGTCCGACGCAGCGGCCGACAGCGGCGACAGCGGCAGCAGCACCTCCAGCCTCAGCGGCACCCTGGACGGCGCAGGCGCCACCTCCCAGCAGGCCGCGATGCAGGCCTGGGCGGCCGGCTTCCAGGAGACCAACCCGGACGTCACCGTCAACTACGACGCCCAGGGCTCCGGCGCCGGGCGCGAGCAGTTCCTCAGCGGGGCCGTGGCCTTCGCCGGCTCCGACGCCTACCTGGACGACGAGGAGCTCGCGTCCGCGACCGAGCGGTGCGCCGGCGGCAGCGCGATCGACGTCCCGACGTACATCTCGCCGATCGCCGTGGTCTACAACCTCGAGGGCGTCGACGACCTGCAGCTGTCGCCCTCCACGCTGGCCAAGATCTTCGACCAGAAGATCACCGACTGGTCCGACCCGGCGATCGCCGCCGACAACGGCGGCACCGCGCTGCCGGCCGGCCCGATCACCCCGGTCAACCGCTCGGACGACTCGGGCACGACCGAGAACTTCATCGAGTACCTCGTCGCGACCGCCGGGACCGACTTCCCCTACGAGCCGGACGGCGTCTGGCCGGTGGCGAACGGCGAGGCCGCGCAGGGCACCTCCGGCGTGGTCCAGGCCGTGGGCGCCGCGGCGGGCGCGATCGGCTACGCCGACGCCAGCCAGGCGGCCGACCTGGGCAAGGCCTCCATCAAGGTGGGCGAGGAGTTCGTGGCCCCCACGCCGGAGGCCGCGGCCGCCGTCGTCGACGCCTCCCCCGAGGTGGAGGGCCGCGGCGAGGGCGACATCGCCATCGAGCTCGACCGCGCGACGACCGCCTCCGGCGCCTACCCGATCGTCCTCGTCAGCTACGGCATCGCCTGCACCACCTACGAGGACCAGGCCGAGGCCGACCTCGTGAAGGCGTTCCTGGGCTACGTCACCAGCGAGGAGGGCCAGCAGGCGGCCTCCGAGGCCGCGGGCTCCGCCCCGCTGTCCGCGCAGCTCACGTCCGAGGTCACCGCCTCGATCGAGTCGATCAGCGCCGCCAGCTGACCGGCTGCCGGGGCCGCCCGCGCGGCGGCCCCGGCACACTGCTCCCGCACCACCGCGAGCACCCTGAGCGCCACCCCTGAGCGCGAACCCCTGAGCACCACCGCTGGACCGGAGGCCCCGTGACCTCGAGCACCTCGACCCGACTGCCGTCGCCGACCCCCGACCGGGTCCGCCAGCGGCCGGGCGACCGGCTCTTCCGCGGCACCGCCACCGGCGCGGGGCTGGTCATCCTCCTCGTCCTCGCCGGCGTCGCCCTCTTCCTCCTCTACGAGGCGCTGCCCGCCCTGACCGCCCCCGCCGAGGACGTCCTCGGCGGCGAGGGCGTCCTGCGCTACGTCGGGCCCCTGCTCTTCGGCACCGTCCTCGCCGCGGCCATCGCCCTCGTCGTCGGCGCCCCCCTCGGGGTGGGCATCGCACTGTTCATCTCCCACTACGCCCCGCGGCGCCTGGCTGCGGGGCTGGGCTACCTCGTCGACCTCCTGGCCGCGGTGCCCAGCATCGTCTTCGGCCTGTGGGGCGCGCTGGTGCTCGCTCCCGCGCTGGTGCCGCTGTACGCGTGGCTGGAGCGCCACCTCGGCTTCGTCCCGCTGTTCTCCGGCCCGGCCTCGGCCACGGGCCGCACGATCCTCACCGCCGGCCTCGTGCTCGCGGCGATGATCCTGCCGGTCATCACGGCGATGTCGCGGGAGATCTTCCGGCAGACGCCGACCCTCCACCAGGAGGCGGCCCTGGCCCTGGGCGCCACGCGCTGGGAGATGATCCGCTACGCGGTCCTCCCCTACGGCCGCTCGGGCATCGTCTCGGCGTCCATGCTCGGCCTCGGGCGCGCGCTCGGCGAGACCATGGCCGTGGCCCTGGTGCTCTCCTCCTCCGGAGGCATCGGGTTCTCCCTGATCAGCGCCAGCAACCCCGGAGCGATCGCCCCCAACATCGCGCTGCAGTTCCCCGAGGCGAGCGGCATCGAGACGAACACCCTCATCGCCACCGGGCTCGTGCTCTTCGTGCTCACCTTCCTCGTCAACTTCGCCGCCCGCTGGGTGGTCAACCGCCGCGCCGAGTTCTCCGGAGCCAACTGATGACCGACGTGCAGGCGCGACCGCGCCCCGCCGAGCCGGAGTCGCTGCAGCGCGGCCGGCGGTCCCTGCCGCGCTGGGCGCCGTGGGCGGTGCTCGTGGTCGCCGCTGCGGCGGTCGGCGCGCTGCTCGCGGCCACCGGGTGGTCCCTGGTCGGGTTCGTCGTCCTGACCGCCCTGGTCTTCGTCGTGGTCCTCACCGTCGCGTCGCGGGTCGTCGAGGGCGGGCGCCGGGCGACCGACCGGTTCGTGACCGCCCTGGTGACCGGCGCCTTCCTCGTGGCGCTGGTGCCGTTGGTCTCGGTGACCTGGACCGTGGTCAGCCGCGGGGCGGAGCGCTTCGACGCCGAGTTCTTCACCTTCTCGATGCGCGGGGTCGTCGGCGAGGGCGGCGGCGCCTACCACGCGATCACGGGCACCCTCATCGTCACCGCCCTGGCGGCCGTGATCTCCGTCCCGGTCGGCCTGCTGACGGCGATCTACCTCGTCGAGTACGGCAGCGGGCGCCTGGCCCGCGCCATCACGTTCCTCGTGGACGTCATGACCGGCATCCCCTCGATCGTCGCGGGGCTCTTCGCCTTCGCGCTGTTCACCGCGATCCTCGGCCCGCAGGCCCGCCTGGGGATCATGGGCGCCGCCGCCCTGTCGGTGCTGATGATCCCCCTCGTGGTGCGCTCGACCGAGGAGATCCTCAAGCTCGTGCCGAACGAGCTGCGCGAGGCCTCCTACGCCCTCGGCGTCCCCAAGTGGCTCACGGTGGTCAAGGTGGTGCTGCGCACGTCGGTGGCCGGCATCGCCACCGGCATCACCCTCGCCATCGCCCGCGTCATCGGCGAGACGGCGCCGCTGCTGGTGACCATGGGCTCCACCGCCTCGCTGAACCTCAACCCGTTCGAGGGACGCATGGCGGCCCTGCCGGTGTTCTCCTGGTTCGCGTACACCCAGCCGACCATCCCGCCCGAGCCCTCGATCGACCGCGCCTGGACGGCAGCCCTGCTCCTGGTCATCCTGGTGATGGCCTTCAACCTGCTGGCCCGGGTCATCTCGCGGGCCTTCGCCCCCAAGGGCGCTCGGTGAGCGCCCCGACGACCGCGCTCCACCCCGCGCCCCACCCCGCGCCAAGAGCCGCGCACGACCACCGAAGGACAGCCATGGCCAAGCGCATCGACGTCTCCGACCTGAACATCTACTACAGCGACTTCCTCGCGGTGGAGGGCGTCACGATGGTCGTCGAGCCGCGCAGCGTCACCGCCTTCATCGGCCCGTCGGGCTGCGGCAAGTCCACCTTCCTGCGCTCCCTCAACCGCATGCACGAGGTGATCCCCGGCGCGCGCGTGGAGGGCAAGGTCGTCATGGACGGCCAGGACCTCTACGGCTCGGACGTCGACCCGGTCGACGTCCGACGCGCGGTCGGCATGGTCTTCCAGCGCCCCAACCCCTTCCCGACGATGTCGATCGCCGAGAACGTGCTGGCCGGCTCCCGGCTGAACAACAAGCGGATGAAGAAGTCCGAGGCCGAGGACCTGGTGGAGAGCTCCCTGCGCGGCGCCAACCTCTGGAACGAGGTCAAGGACCGGCTCGACAAGCCCGGCTCCGGCCTGTCCGGCGGCCAGCAGCAGCGCCTGTGCATCGCCCGCGCGATCGCCGTCAAGCCGCAGGTGCTGCTCATGGACGAGCCCTGCTCGGCCCTCGACCCGATCTCGACCCTCGCCATCGAGGACCTCATCTCCGAGCTCAAGCAGGACTACACGATCGTCATCGTCACCCACAACATGCAGCAGGCCTCGCGGGTCAGCGACACCACGGCCTTCTTCAACATCGCGGGCACCGGCAAGCCCGGCCGGCTCATCGAGATGTCTGACACCGCGACGATCTTCTCCAACCCCAGCGAGAAGGCCACGGAGGACTACGTCTCCGGCCGCTTCGGGTGACCCGCACGCCTCGGGGAGCGGTGCGGCCGCCGGCTCAGCCGAGGAAGGGGTGGACCACCAGGTAGACCGCGGCGGCGACCAGGCCCGAGGCCGGGATGGTCAGCACCCAGGCCACCGCGATGTTGCCGGCGACGCCCCAGCGCACCGCGGAGACGCGGCGGGTGGCGCCCACGCCCATGATCGCCGAGGTGATCGTGTGGGTGGTGGAGATCGGCGCGTGGAAGGCGAAGGCAGCGGTGTAGAGGACGCCGGCCGACACCGTCTCGGCCGCGAAACCGCGCGGCGGGTCGAGCTCGATGACCCGGCGTCCGAGGGTGCGCATGATCCGCCAGCCGCCCGACCACGTGCCCAGGCTGATCGCCCCGGCCGCCGCGATCTTCACCCACAGCGGGATGCCGTCGGAGCTGGTCGCGAACCCGCCGGCCACCAGCGCCAGCAGGATGACGCCCATGGTCTTCTGCGCGTCCTGGAGGCCGTGGCCCAGGGCCATCGCGGCGGCCGAGACGGTCTGCGCCACGCGGAAGCGCCGGTTCGTGGGCCCCGGAGCGGCGTTGCGGAAGGTCCAGAGGATCGCGACCATCAGCAGGTAGGCCAGGAGGAAGCCGACCAGCGGCGAGAGCACCATCGGCACCACGACGCGGTCGAGGATGACCGACCACTGCACCTGCGTGGCCGAGGCGATGCCCGCGCCGGTCAGGCCGCCGATGAGGGCGTGCGTGGAGCTCGAGGGCAGCCCCCACCACCACGTGAGCAGGTTCCAGGTGATCGCCCCGAAGAGGCCGGCGAGCACCACGACGAGGCCGGCGTGGCCCTCCGGCGGGGTGATGATGCCGTTGCCGATGGTCAGGGCCACCTCCTCGCCCAGCAGGGCGCCGAGGAGGTTGAACACCGCGGCCATCCCCAGCGCGACGCGGGGGGTCAGCGCCCGGGTCGAGACGGACGTGGCGATGGCGTTGGCGGCGTCGTGGAAGCCGTTGGTGTAGTCGAAGGCCAGGGCCACGACCACCACGGTCACGACGAGGGCGAGCTCCACGGGCTTCAGGACTCCTTGACCGCGAGGGTCTCCACGGTGTGGGCGACCTTCTCGAAGGCGTCGGCGGCGAACTCCAGCTGCTCGACGACCTCCTTGACCTTCATGAGCTGGATGGCGTCCTTCTCGTGCTCGAACAGGTCGGCGACGAGGGAGCGGTAGGCGCGGTCGGCCTGGTTCTCCAGGCGGTTGATCTCCACCCAGTAGTCGGCGAGGTCGCGCATCGAGCGCAGCCGGGGCATCGCCTCGGCGGTCAGCTCGGCCTGGCGCTGCAGCACCGCGACCTGCTCGGAGACCCCCGCAGGGAGCTGGTCGACCTTGTAGAGGACGACCAGCTCGGCGGCGGCCTCCATGAAGTCCATGCAGTCGTCCAGCCCCGACGCCAGCGCGTAGATGTCCTCGCGGTCGAAGGGCGTCACGAACGTCGAGTTGAGCCGGCGCATGATCGCGTGGGTCGCGTCGTCGGCGCGGTGCTCGGCGTCGGACATCGCCGCCGCCAGCCGCTCGCGCTCGGCGCCGGGCGTGGCGCCGAGGAGCTGGGCCAGCAGCTGGGCGCCGTCCACCAGGTGGCTCGCCGAGTCGGCGAACAGGTCGAAGAACGTCGTGTCGCGCGGGGTGAGGCGCATGGCGGGCGGACCCTCCGGCAGAGGCGAGGTGGACTGGGACCAGACCGCCGCAGAGACTAGAGGACGACCGCGGCGGGGCCGGGAGGGCTCAGTCGCGGCGCAGGCCCAGCAGCCGGTCGATCTCCTCCAGGGGCAGGACGCCGTCCGCCTCGGAGGCGGCCACGACCAGGTCGCCGTACAGCTCGATCTCCTCGGCGAGGACGTCGTCATCGAGGCGCCTGGGTGGCTCCATCCCGCCACGGTAGCGGGCGGCGGTGCAGGTCAGCACCACGGACGCCGTGGGCGCACCCGCTCGGACCAGCGCACCGCTCCCCGTCGCGGCCGTGCTGCGCCAGGCTGGGCGGGTGCATCCCGTCGACGCCCTCCGGCGCACCGCGTTCCTCCTCGAGCGCAGCCAGGCGCCCGCGCACCGGGCCGGCGCGTTCCGCCGGGCGGCGCTCGTGCTCGCCGCCCTCGACGACGCCGAGCTCGCCCGCCGGGTGCGCGAGGGCACCCTCACGGAGCTGTCCGGGATCGGGCCGCGCACGGCGTCGGTGGCCACCGAGGCCGCAGCGGGCGGCGTGCCGGCCTACCTCGCCGACCTCGAGCGCAGCGCCGCGCCCCCGGCCCTGGAGCCGGCCGGGCAGGCCCTGCTGGCGGCCCTGCGCGGCGACCTGCACGCCCACACCGACTGGAGCGACGGCGGCAGCCCGGTCGAGGAGATGGCCGCCACGGCCGCCGAGCTCGGCCACGACTACCTCGCGATCACCGACCACTCCCCCCGCCTGCGCGTGGCCAACGGCCTGTCCGCGGCCCGGCTGGGCCGCCAGCTCGACCTGCTGGAGCGCCTGCGCGCACCGCTGGCGCCGTTCGCGCTGCTGTCCGGGATCGAGGTGGACATCACCGAGGACGGCGGGCTGGACGGAGACGACGACCACGCAGACCTCCTGGACCGCCTCGACGTCGTCGTGGCGTCGGTGCACAGCGGGCTCGGTGGGCGCTCGAGCGCCGAGGCGATGACGGAGCGGATCCTGCGGGCGGTGGCCGACCCGCGGGTCGACGTCCTCGGGCACTGCACCGGGCGGCTCGTCGCGGGCGAGCGCGGACGCCGGCCGGAGGCGCCGTTCGACGCGGCCGCGGTCTTCGCCGCCTGCGCCGAGCACGGCGTCGCCGTGGAGGTGAACAGCCGCCCCGAGCGCCTCGACCCGCCGCGGCGGCTGCTGCGCCAGGCGGTCGAGGCCGGCTGCCTGCTGAGCATCGACACCGACGCCCACGCCCCCGGTCAGCTCGGCTGGCAGCACCTGGGCGCCGCGCGCGCCGCGGAGTGCGGCGCCGAGCCGGAGCAGGTGGTCACCACCTGGCCGCTGGAGCGGCTGCGGGCGTGGCTCAGCCGGGCAGGCTGAGCTGGCGCGGGCGCTCGTGCTGGATCCCGCGGCGCAGCGCCGGGCCCTCGAGCCGCTCCGCCTGCGCCGGCAGCCGCGTCGGCTCCCAGGCGCCGAACCCGGACTGCGCGGCCCGGGCGTACCAGGCGCGCACGGCGCCGTCGAGGTCCTCCTCGGCGGTGGGGCGCCCGAACCACCAGCCCTGGCCGTGGTCGCAGCCGAGCTCCACGAGCCGTCGCGCCTGGTCCTCGGTCTCCACGCCCTCCGCGACGACGGTGAGCCGGTGGGCGTGGGCCAGGTCGATGACCGCCTTGACCACGGCCGTGGCCGAGGTGTCGGTGCCCAGCCGGGAGACGAAGCAGCGGTCGATCTTCATGAAGGCCAGGTCGAGCGCGGAGAGGTACGACAGCGCCGACCAGCCGGTGCCGAAGTCGTCGAGGCCGACGCCCACGCCGAGGGACTGCAGGCCCGCCAGCGTCGCGCGCGCGTGGTCCCCCTGGTCGAGCAGTGAGTGCTCGACGAGCTCCACGAGGAGCCGGCTGGACGGCGTCCCGGACAGCCGCAGCGCGCCGCCGACGAGCTGGGCCAGGTCCGGGCGCGAGAGCGTCTTCGACGACATGTTGACCGCCACGGTGGGCGCCGGGTGCTGCCCGCCGCGCAGGGCGGGGGCGTCCGGGGCCGGGGGGCGCCAGCGGGAGGCCATCGCGCTGGCGCGCCCGAGCACCCACTCGTCCAGGCGCACGACGAGCCCGGTCTCCTCCGCCACGCCGACGAACAGCGCGGGCGACAGCGGCCCGAGCTGGGGGTCCACGACGCGGGCCAGGGCCTCGACGCCGGCCACCTCGCCCGTGGTGAGGTCGATCACCGGCTGGTAGAGCAGGGCCAGCCGGCCGGCGTCCAGCGCCGAGCGCAGCACCGCCTCGCTGCGCACCCGGGCCCGGGCGTCCTCCTCCAGGGAGGGCGCGTAGGCGGCGACGCGGTCGCGGCCGTCGCGCTTCGCGCGGCGCAGGGCCAGCGCGGCGCGGCGCAGCAGGTCCTCGGCGTCCAGGCCCGCGTCGTCGGGCCGCGCGCCGTCGGCGAGGGCGACGCCCACGGAGACGGTGAGCGTGAGCGGCTCCGCGCTGCCGGCGACCTCGTGCGGGCGGCGCGCGCCGGTGACCACGCGCTGGGCCAGCTCGCTGCCGTCGACCGGCCACGGGCTCGCGCTGCCCGTGCCGGACTCGCCGTCGGCGAGCAGGACGGCGAAGGTGTCGCCGTCGAGGCGGGCGACGACGGCGGCCTCGGGGACGAGCACGCGCAGCCGGTGCGCCACCGAGGTGAGCAGCGCGTCACCGGCGCTGCGCCCCAGGGCGTCGACCACCACCCCGAACCGGTCGAGGTCGACCAGCGCCAGCTCTACCCGGCGGCCGGGCCGCAGGTCCCCCAGCGCCCGGGCCAGCACGGCGTGCAGCGCGCCGCGGGTGGGCAGCCCGGTCAGCGCGTCGCGGGCTGCCGGGGCGACGGGTGCGGTGACGTCGACGGCGGAGCCGAACATCCGCACCGGGACGCCCGCGGCGTCGACCTCGACCTCGGACCACGCGTGCACGGCGCGCTCGACGCCGTCGTGGCCGACCATCCGGAAGCGCTCGGTGGTGCCGCGCAGGCTCTCGCGGGTGACGAGCAGCGACGCGCGCACGCGGGCGCGGTCGGCGGGCACGATCAGGGACATCCACCAGCTCAGCGACGGCGTGGTGGTCGCCGGGTCGGTGCCGACCAGCCGGTGCATGCCCGGCGACCAGACCAGCTCCCCGGAGGAGAGGTCGAGCTCCCACGCGGCGGCGGACAGCGAGGCGAGCCCGGACCGGGCCGGGGCCTGGCGCTGCCCGGGCACACCAGCGGTCGTGCTGCTGGAGGTGACCCACGGCGATGACATGCCCCCACGGTGTCACCCGCGGTCACCACAGGGGCGGCAATCGCGAAGGACACGCCGCCGCGACCGATTCGCCCCCCGCGGACGTCACCGTGCGTGACGGGCCGTCACGCCGCGAGGTCTGCGGTCGCCCCGGCGGTCACTCCCCGGCGTACCCGTGGGGGTTGGCCTGCTGCCAGCGCCAGCTGTCGGCGCACATCGCCGCGAGGTCGCGGGTCGCCGTCCAGCCGAGCTCGTCGCGCGCCCGCGCGGGGTCGGCGTAGGAGACGGCCACGTCGCCCGGGCGGCGCGGGGCGCGGACGACCGGGATCTCCCGGCCGCTGGCCTCGGCGAAGGCCGCGACGACCTCGAGCACCGAGGAGCCGCGGCCGGTGCCCAGGTTCCAGGCGTGCGCGCCGCTGACCTGCTGCAGCCGCTCCAGCGCCGCGAGGTGGCCGTCCGCGAGGTCGAGGACGTGGATGTAGTCGCGCACCCCCGTGCCGTCGGGGGTGTCGTAGTCGTCGCCGTAGACCGTCAGCGCCTCGCGGCGACCGACCGCGACCTGCGCGATGTAGGGCACGAGGTTGTTGGGGATGCCGCTGGGGTCCTCCCCGATCCGGCCCGACGGGTGCGCGCCGACCGGGTTGAAGTAGCGCAGCAGCGCCACGGCCCAGCGCTCGTCGGCCGCAGCGACGTCCATGAGGACCTGCTCGACCATGAACTTGGTCCAGCCGTAGGGGTTGGTCGCCCCGCGCGGGGAGTCCTCGGTGAGCGGGACCTCGGTGGCCGCCCCGTAGACGGTGGCCGAGGAGCTGAAGACGATCGTGCGGCAGTCCACCGCCTCCATCGCCCGGACGAGGTTGAGCGTGCCGGCGACGTTGACCCGGTAGTAGCGCTCGGGCTGGGCGACGGACTCGCCCACCGCCTTGAGCGCCGCGAAGTGGATCACCGCCTCGGGGCGGACCTCCTCCAGGGCCGCGCGCAGGCGGGCCTCGTCGAGCACGTCCACCTCGTGCAGGGAGACCTCGCGGCCGGTGAGCTCCTGCACCCGGCGCAGCGCCTCCGCGCTGGAGTTGGACAGGTCGTCGACCACGGCGACGTCGTGCCCGGCCTCCAGGAGCGCCACGACCGTGTGGCTGCCGATGTACCCGGCTCCGCCGGTGACCAGGATCCTCATGCCCCGGACGCTACCGCGCGGGGGTGCCGCGATCGATAGCCTCGTGCCGTGAGCGCGCTGGTCAGGGTCCTCGTCAACGCCGTGGCCCTGTGGGTGGCCACCCTCGTCGTCCCGGGCATCACCGTGGGCGAGACCGGCGACACCACCACGCAGGTGCTCACCTACCTGGCGCTGGGGCTGCTGTTCGGCCTCGTGAACCTCGTGGTGCGGCCGGTCGTCAAGCTGCTGTCGCTGCCGCTGTACGTCCTGACCCTGGGGCTGTTCTTCCTCGTGGTGAACGCCCTCATGCTGCAGCTGACGTCGTGGCTGTCCGGCTTCACGCCGCTGACCCTCGACGTCGACGACTTCTTCTGGTCGGCCGTGCTCGGGGCGCTCGTGATCTCCGTCGTCAGCTGGGTGCTGGACCTCGTCGTCCCCGACGGCGACCGCAAGGACTGAGCCGCCCGCTCCCCCTGCGACGCAGGAGCGCGCACCCGTGGGGTCTGGGCGCGCCCTCTCGGGAGCACGCTGGTCAGCGGTTCAGAAGCGGCTGACGTCGAGCAGCCGCACGACGGCGGTGCCGGCGTCGTCGGACGCCGTGAGGTCCACCTCCGCCTCGATGCCCCAGTCGTGGTCGCCGTCCGGGTCGTCGAGCACCTGGCGCACCCGCCAGCGCCGGGGCTCGCGCTCCTCGGTGATCTGGAGCATCGCCGGGCCGCGCGCGTCGGCCCCGGTGCCCACGGCGTCCGTGCTGCCGTGGTCGGCGGACCAGGCGGTCATCGCCTCGCGCCAGCGGTCGGCGTCCCAGCCCGCCTCGGCGTCGAGCTGGCCGAGGTCCCACGAGCGACCGCGGGCGAAGAGCTCCACGCGGCGGAACATCGCGTTGCGCACCATCACGGTGAACGCGCGGCGGTTGGCGGTGATCCCGCGCGCGAGCGGCGGCGGGGGCGGCGTCCCGGTGAGGATCGTCTCCGGGTGGGTGAGCGCCTCCCACTCGTCCAGCAGCGAGGAGTCGGTCTGGCGCACGACCTCCCCCAGCCACTCGAGGATCCCCTCCAGCTCCTCCGTGCGCTGCACCGACGGGACGGTCTGGCGCAGCGCCCGGTACGCGTCGGACAGGTAGCGCAGCACCGCGCCCTCCGAGCGCGCGAGGCCGTAGCGGCGCACGAGGTCGCCGAAGGTCATCGCCTCCTCGAGCATGAGGCGCACGACGGACTTGGGGCTGACGGCGTCCTCGGGCAGCCACGGGGCGCTGACCCGGTACGCCTCGAACGCGGCCTCGAGCAGCTCGGCCAGCGGCTTGGGCCAGGTGACCTGCTCCAGGAGCTCCATCCGCTCCTCGTACTCGATCCCCTCGGCCTTCATCTGCGCCACGGCCTCGCCGCGGGCGGCGTGCTGCTGGGCGAGGAGGATCGGGCGGGGGTCCTCGAGCGTCGCCTCGACGACGGAGACGACGTCCAGCGCCGGGGTGTCGGACTCGGGGTCGAGGACGTCGAGCGCCGCGAGCGCGAACGTGGACAGCGGCTGGTTGAGCGCGAAGTCGGCCTGGAGGTCGACCGTGAGGCGCAGCATCCGACCGGTCTCGTCGGGGGCCTCGAGGCGCTCGACGACGCCGGCGGTGAGCAGGTCCCGCGCGATGGCGACCGCGCGCTTCACGAGCCGGACCTGGCTGGCGCGGTCCTCGTGGTTGTCGCGGAGCAGGTGGCGCAGCGACGACGCCGCGTTGCCGGGCCGGGCGATGACGTTGAGGACCATCGCGTGGGTGATCCGCATCCGGCTCACCAGCGGCTCCGGGGGCGCGGAGACCAGCCGCTCGAACGTCTGCTCCCCCCACGAGACCTCGCCGTCGGGGGCCTTCTTGCGCACCACCTTGCGGCGCTTCTTGGGGTCGTCGCCGGCCTTGGCGAGGGCCTTCTCGTTCTCGATGACGTGCTCGGGGGCCTGGACGACGACCGTGCCGGCGGTGTCGTAGCCGGCGCGGCCCGCGCGCCCGGCGATCTGGTGGAACTCGCGGGCGCTGAGCAGCCGGGTGCGGCGGCCGTCGTACTTCGTCAGCGAGGTGATCAGCACCGTGCGGATCGGCACGTTGATGCCGACGCCGAGGGTGTCGGTGCCGCAGATCACCGGCAGCAGGCCCTGCTGGGCGAGGGTCTCCACCAGGCGCCGGTACTTGGGCAGCATGCCGGCGTGGTGGACGCCGACCCCGTGGCGCACGAGCTTGCTGAGCACCGACCCGAACCCGGCGGCGAAGCGGAAGTCGCCGATCGCGGCGGCGATGGCGTCGCGCTGCTCGCGGCTGGCCAGGGGCACGCTCAGCAGCGACTGCGCGCGCTCCAGCGCCGCGGCCTGCGTGGGGTGGACGACGTAGACCGGCGCCTCCTTGGCGGCCAGCAGCTCGTCGATCGTCTCGTGCACGGGCGTCAGCACGTACTGGTGGTGCAGCGGCACCGGGCGCTCGGCCCCGGCGACCGTGGTGGTCGGGCGGCCGGTGCGGCGGGTGAGGTCGTCCTCGAACCGGCTGACGTCGCCGAGGGTCGCGGACATGAGGAGGAACTGCGCCTCCGGCAGCTCCAGCAGCGGCACCTGCCAGGCCCAGCCGCGGTCGCGGTCGGCGTAGTAGTGGAACTCGTCCATGACGACGAGGCCGACGTCGGCGTCCGCGCCCTCGCGCAGCGCCTGGTTGGCGAGCACCTCGGCGGTGCAGCAGATCACCGGCGCGGAGGCGTTGACCGCGCCGTCGCCGGTGACCATGCCCACCCGGTCGGCGCCGAGGACGTCGACGAGGCTGAAGAACTTCTCCGAGACGAGCGCCTTGATCGGGGCCGTGTAGACGCTGCGCCGGCCCTGGGCGAGCGCGGCGAAGTGCGCCCCGAGGGCGACCATCGACTTCCCCGACCCGGTGGGGGTGGCGAGGATGACGTTGGCCCCCGTGACCACCTCGATGAGCGCCTCGGACTGCGCCGGGTACAGCTCCAGGCCCCGGTCGGCGGCCCAGGTGGAGAAGGCGTCGAAGAGGGCGTCGGGGTCGGCGTCGGCCGAGGGCGTGGCCGGCAGGAGGTCACCGAGCGTGGGAGCAGAGGTCATGAGGGCTCCATCCTCCCCTGCCGGAGCACGCCCGCGGCTCCCCGAGGTGCGGGAGCGCTCTCGCTGGGCGAGCATCTGACGCCGCTTACGCCGTAAACCCTGGAGGTAACCCCCATGTCGTCGACCACCGCGCCGAGCTCCCCGCCGGCCACCGACGCCCCTCGCGGGCTGTACGGCTCGGCCATCGGGGAGCACCAGGTCCGCTCCGCGACGGCCGAGCTCGTCGGCACCGCCGTCCTCGTCTTCGTCGGCACCAGCGCCGCCGTCGCCGGCCCGGTCCTGGGCGCGGACGGCGTCGGCTCGCTCGGCGTGACGCTCGCCTTCGGGCTCGTGCTGGCCGCCCTGGTCGCCTCGCTCGGGCACGTGTCGGGGTGCCACGTGAACCCAGCCGTCACCGTGGGCCTCGCCGCGACCGGGCGCTTCCCGTGGAAGCTCGTCCCGGCCTACGTCGTCGCGCAGCTCGTCGGCGGGGTGCTCGGTGCGGCCGCGACCTGGGCCAGCTACGGCGACCGGGCCCGCGAGGTGGCGAACCTCGCCGCGACCGTGCCGACCGACGGCGTCTCCTCCGGCCGCGCGCTGCTCGTCGAGGCGCTGGTGACCTTCGTCCTCGTGCTCGTCGTGGTCTCCGTCGCCACCGACGACCGGGTGCCCGGCGCCGTCGCGCCGCTGGCCGTGGGCTTCGCCCTCTCCGCCGCGATCTTCGTCGCCGGCCCGCTCACCGGCGGCGCCGTGAACCCCGCCCGCGCCTTCGGCCCGAACCTGCTGGCCGGGGAGCTCGCCCCGCTGTGGCTGTACGTCGTCGGCCCGGTCGTCGGCGGCGTCGCTGCGGCGCTGCTCTACGCGCGGGTGCTCGAGAAGGCCGACGCCCCGGCCTGAGCGGGCTCACGCAGGACGGACATCCTGTGCAGGCCCGGGCTCGGGGGCACTCCTCAGGCCCGGGCCTGCCGCTCTCGCGCCGCGCGCGCTGCGCGGGAACCGCCGACCTGGCCGCGCGCGAAGCGCACGCGCTGCTGGTCCAGCGACACCCAGTCGACGTGCCAGCCGGCGGCCCGCCACGCGCACGCCTCGACCTTGCTGTCGTTGGCCCACCACTGGCGGAGCCGGTAAGCACTGGGTGGCAGACCACCGACCACGGCCGCGATCTGCGCGAAGTCGAGGTGGACCGTCTCAGCGCCCGCGCGGCCGAGTTCAAGAAGGTGCTTGCTCAAGCCGTCGTACTTCGCCATGCGCCACCTTTGCACGCCACCGCACTACCGTCAGGAGCGTGCTGGCCGATGACGCCCCTGCCCTGACCGCGAAGAACTCCCCCATGATCGTCCTCAGTGACCGGCTGGCCACGCTGCTGTCGGCTGAAGGCGCCGACACCGCCGTCAGGGCCTTGATGGACTACTTCACCCCGCGACCGGTCGGTCGGTACAGCGGCGCTCACTTCGACCGGCTGGGCGGCGGCGGCGACCGGCCCCCGGTGGCCGACGAGTTCACCGCCGAGGACCTCGTCGCGGTCGCCACGCTGGCCGTGAGCATCTCGGGTGACGCCGCCATCGAGATCTTGGAGACGCGACGCGCCCGACTGCGCGAGCAGTTGCGCACGATCCCGACTGACCGCGCACTGGCAGATCTCAGCGCCGACGAGGTCGGTCCCGGGTGGCCGGTTCGCGCCCTCTACCGAGAGCTGGCGTCGATCAATTCCATCGGCGAGACGAGCGCGACCAAGCTGCTCGCCCGCAAGCGGCCGCACCTCGCACCAATCCTCGACTCGGTGGTCACCAAGGAGCTCAGCATCGTGCGCGGCCTGTACTGGGGGCCGCTGCACGCCTGGCTCACGGCCGATGACTGCGCCAACCACCGACACCTCATAGCCCTGCGGTCGGCTGCCCGCCTGGGCCCCGAGATCTCCAGCATCAGGGTCTTCGACGTCCTAGCGTGGATGACCGGCAAGGGCTACATCACCCTGGCGTCGTAGCCTGCTCCTCGTGGTCAGCGGCCATCGCGTCTCCCTGGCGTCCCAGGTGATCCGCAACTGTCCGCCCCTCTCGGGCCTCTAGCTCAATGGGTAGAGCAGCGGACTTTTAATCCGCGGGTTGTGGGTTCGAGCCCCACGGGGCCCACCGATATCCGCGCTGACCTGCGCCTCCGGTGCCGAGCCGGTGGTGGTGCTCGGCCGTCCAGGGCCTCTCGGCTGACGGCCGGCTGACGGCGGCCCTGGGGCTCGCTCATCCGCGCGGAGCGGACCGGACGGCGACACGCCTCCGGCGATCGCTGAGGGCTCAGTCGACCTGGGGTGTCGCCACACCGTGCTCGGCTCCGTCAGGAGCGTGGTCGGCGGTCGCGGCCCAGCTGGCGAGCAGGTGCAGGGCGTCCGCGGTGGGCGATCCCGGCTCGGCGGTGTAGACGAGGAGGCTCTGGGTGGGGTCGGCGGGCAGGGGGAGGGACTCGAAGGGCAGGTCGAGGTCGCCGACGACGGGGTGGTGGAGGAGCTTGACGCCGCTGGTGTGGATGCGGACGTCGTGCGCGGCCCAGCGGCGGCGGAAGTCCTCGCTGCGGGTGGACAGCTGCCCGATGAGGTTGGACAGGTCCCGGTCGTAGGGGTCGCGTCCGGCTTCGGCGCGCAGCAGGGCGACGGTGTCGTCGGCGGCCCGGTCGTAGTCGCGGAAGAACTCGACGGCGTGCGGGTCGAGGAAGACGGACCTGGCGGTGTTGGCCGGGCGGGCGGGGTCGGCGAAGACGGGTGAGTACAGGGCGGCCCCGAGGTCGTTGGCGGCCAGGACGTCGAGTCGCCCGTTGAGCGCGAGAGCTGGTGCGCCGGTCATGGAGTCGAGGATGCGCTGGACGCTGGGCCGGACCCGCTGACTGGCCGGGCGCCGCCGCCGCGGACGGCTGCTGCCGGCGGTCCGGAGGAGGTCCTCGAGGTGCGCTCGCTCGGCGTCGTCGAGCTGCAGCGCGTGGGCCAGGCCCTCGATGACGCTCTCGGAGACGCCGGTGGCGCTGCCGCGCTCGAGCTTGGTCATGTACTCCGGGGAGATCCCGGCCAGGCTGGCGACCTCCGAGCGGCGCAGCCCTGCCACCCGGCGGCGGTCGCCGCCGTAGACGGGCAGCCCGGCCTGCTCCGGAGTGATGCGTGCTCGGCGGGTGGAGAGGAACTCGCGGATCTGGGCGCGGACGTCGCCCCGGACGTCGCGGTCGTCGCTCCCCTCGGCCATGAGCTCGACCCTAGGCCGGTTCCTGAGGAGGTGGGGGTCCCTGCCAGTACCCCTCTCGAAGGGTCTCCCACCCGCCCGGTGGGCCTGGTTCCGTAGCCGGTGCCACCGGCCACCGCCGGTGGTCGTGAGGGCAGAGCCCCTCACCGGCCCAGACGGAGGAGCAGCACCACCATGACGGAGAAGAAGGTCTGGTTCATCACCGGCGCCGGTCGAGGCCTCGGTGTCGACATCGCCGAGGCGGCCCTGGCCGCCGGCCACGCGGTGGTCGCGACGGCCCGCGACGCCGGCTCGGTCACCACGGTGCTCGGCGAGCACGACGACCTGCTGGCCGTCGACCTCGACGTCACCGACCCCGCTGCCGCCCAGGCGGCCGTCGCCGCCACCGTCGAGCGGTTCGGTCGCCTCGACGTGCTGGTCAACAACGCCGGCAGCTTCCAGGCCGGGTTCTTCGAGGAGATGTCGCCCGAGGCGTTCCGCTCCCAGATCGAGACGACCCTGTTCGGGCCGGTCAACGTCACCCGCGCCGCCCTGCCGCAGCTGCGCGCACAGCGCTCCGGCCTGGTGGTGACGATCTCCTCCACCGCGGGCATCGCCTCCCCGGTGGAGTTCACGAGCGCCTACGCCGCCTCCAAGTTCGGCGTCGAGGGGTTCATGGAGGCCCTGGCGCCGGAGGTCGCGCCCTTCGGGGTCAGGACCATGCTGGTGGAGCCCGGCTTCTTCCGCACCGAGCTCCTCAGCCCGCAGTCCACCCGGTACGCCCAGCCCTCGATCGAGGACTACGCGCAGCGCACGACGCAGACCATCGAGGCGTGGCGGGGCATGCACGGCACGCAGGGCGGCGACCCCGCCAAGCTCGCCGACGCCCTCGTCGAGCTCGCCGCCCTCGACGAGCCCCCGCTGCGGTTCGCCGCCGGGTCCGACGCCGTGGCCACCTTCGAGCAGAAGGCGGACCAGCTCCTCACCCAGGCCGGCGCCCACCGCGAGCTGTCCACCAGCCTCGCCCACGACGACGCCTGACCCCACCCGCGCCCCGTCCCGCCGCCGAGGGCGAGCAGCGGCAGCCCACGACCGCTGCGTCCACGTGCTGGTGCCGTGCAGAGCGGTCGCCCACGGCGCGGTCAGGCGCCCGGGGCGCCCCGTCCGGGCGTCGCCAGCAGCGCATCGGTCAGCAGCGCGACCAGGGCCTCCAGCTGCACGTCGGTCGCTGCGCCGGCCTCCTCGTCGGAGCCGTCCAGCGCCCGAGCGGCGAGCCCGGCCTTGCTGTCGATCAGCCCGGCGATCCGGGCGTCGATGGTCTGGGCCGCGATGATGCGCCAGGCCGTCACCGGCTCCGTCTGACCGATGCGGTGGGCGCGGTCGATGGCCTGGGTCTGCTCCGCGTCGGTCCACGACAGCTCGGCGAGCACGACGTTCGAGGCGACCTGCAGGTTCAGGCCCACACCGGCCGCGGTGAGGGAGCAGACCGCGACGGCGACGGCGGGGTCGTTGACGAAGGCGTCGATGTTCTTCTGCCGCGACGCCGGCGTCTGGTCGCCGCGGATCGAGGAGGAGCGCACGCCCTGCCGGGCGAAGAACTCCTCGGCGGCGTCCATGACGTCCACGTGCTTGGCGAAGAAGACCACCTTGCCCGCGCTCCGGGCGAGCTGGGCCGCGTAGTCGGCGGCGAGGGTCGCCTTGGCCTGCCCGATGCGCCGCACCACGCTGAACACGTTCTCGCCGGTCGCCGTGGCCGAGTCCTTCAGCTCGGCCCTGGCCACCCGCCGCACGAGCTCGCGGTCGACGCCGGGGACGACGGAGGCGGGGTCCCGGTTCGCCAGCGCCCTGTCGTACCGCTCCACCATCCGGGCGGCGAGGTCGCGCTCGGCCGCCCGGATCGACCGGCCGGCCGCCCCGTCGAGGTCGACCGGGAGGTCGGCGATGCGACGCGCGGGGATGTCGGCGGCCACGTCCACCTTGCGGCGCCGGACGATGCCGAGGTCCACGACGCTCCTGCGGGCCTCGGGGTAGAAGCCCAGCTCGGCGGGGGTGAAGCCGCTCGCCTCCAGCGCGTCCATGAGCGGGCCCAGCGGCTGCTCCTCGTCGATCCACCCGAGGAACTGCCAGATCGCCCGGAAGTCGTCGATGTCGTTGATCAGCGGGGTGCCGGTGAGGGCCATCATCAGGGGCCGCGTCGTGCGGGACCGGATGCGCTCGGCGATGGCGAGGACGTTCTGAGAGCGCTGGGAGGTCTTGTTCTTGATGAGGTGCGCCTCGTCGACGACCATCCCGCGGAAGCCGAAGTCCCCGAGCCAGCTGCGGTGGCGGTCGAGCACCTCGTAGTTGACGACGACGACGTCCGCGAAGCCGTCGACCGTGTCGCCGTCGCCGTGGACGACGGTGGCCGGGCGGTGGGGCGTCCAGAGCGCGGCCTCGCGCGCCCAGTTCGTCTTCACGACGCTCGGGACGACCACGAGCAGCGGGTAGGCCTCGGCCGCCTCCGCCGCGAGCAGCGCCTGCGCGGTCTTGCCCAGGCCCGGCTCGTCGGCGAGGAGGAACGTGCGGTGGCCCGCCGCGGCCGCGGCGACCAGCTGGGCCTGGTGCCGCATCAGCTCGAGGCCCTGGGGGGCGTACCGGGACGAGGGCACCGGCAGCGCCATGCACGCCGGCTCTCCGCTGCCGGCCCGCTCGAAGGAGCTGAGGAGCGGGCCGATGAGGTCCCAGCCGGCGAGGCGACGTGGGCGGGAGGGGCGCTCGGGGGCGCTGGAGAAGTCGGGGGCCAGGAACGGGTTCGCCAGCTGCCGGGAGATCACCGACTGCGGCACGGCGCGGCGCTCGGCAGCGGGGGGCGCGGCCGGGGCCTCCACCACAGGGGCCTCCTCGGGCGGCGGCTCGACACCGGCGGCCGCCATCAGCTCGCGCTTGAGCGACCGGGCGGCCCCCGAGACCACGGCGTCGTCGGCGAGCAGCGCGAGCAGCCCGGCGTCCCGGACGGCGGCCACCGCCAGGGTGGTCGCGATGCCGTCCAGGCGCTTGAGCTGCTCGGCCTTCCGGCCCTCCCCGCCAGCGGGCGCCGACTGGACGCGAGCCCGCTCCTCCCGCAGCAGCAGGGCGACGGCCTGGAACTGCGCGCGCACGCCCGGCGTCACGCGCCCGCGCTCCACGGCCACCTGCACCTCGCGCACGGCCCGGGTCAGCACCGAGACGACGTCGCGCCGCGGCTGGACGGGTCGCTGGTGCCGCGGGGCAGCACGGCGAGCGCCCGCCTGGCGCTGGCCTGGTCGAGCCACGGGCTCCTCCTCGGAGTCGGCCGTCAGGGGGCTGGGGCAGCATGCCCCACGGTGCCGGGGCAGGACCGGTGGGCGGTCGGTGACCGCGCGGCGCGGGGAGTCGTCGTCGGACGAGCGTCCCGCCGCCAGCTCGGTCCTCGTCCTCGTCAACGCGTGCGGCGGCAGAGGATTCCCGACCCGCGGCGCCGACGCGCCCGCAGCGCCGGGCGGTGGCGACGACAGCCCTAGCGCTCGCCGGCCCGCGGGACGGTGCTCGCCTGCGCCGGCTCGTCCAGCCACTCGATCGGCCGCCGCGGGCGCCGGTCGACGGTGAGGGAGAAGACGTCCGGGCGCGCGTAGTGCCCCACGACGTCCAGGTCGTGCTTGTGCTCCAGCGCCACGGACAGGTCGACGGTCGCGTGCACGGTCCCGGGCCGGCCGTACAGCGGCCCCTCCAGCCACTGCCCGTCGGGGCCCACGACGCCCGAGCCGCCGGGCAGCCACTCCCCCGAGGCCGGCGCGTCCGGGCCGACGCCGGCGCGGTAGGCCTCACGGATCTCGGCCGGGACGTCGTCGGCGGTCAGGTGCTGAGCGGCGGAGACGACGAAGCACCGGCCCTCGAACGCGTACGAGCGGGCCGCGACCCCGTGCAGCTCGGGCATGTCGGGCCAGGCGGCGACGTGCAGCTGCTCGTCCTGCCCGTGCATGGCCTGGCGGATGAGGGGCTGCCAGTGCTCCCAGCACACCAGGCCGCCCAGGCGGCCCACGGCGGTCTCGTGGACGCGCAGACCGGAGGCGTCCGTCGCCGGGGCCCACACGATCCGCTCGGTGTGCGTCGGCACGAGCTTGCGGTGCACGCCGATCGTGCCGCCGTCGGGGCCGAGGTACAGCAGCGAGTTGAAGAGGGTCCCGCCCGAGCGCCCCGCGCGCTCGTTCATCCCCATCACCACGGTGACGCCTCGCTCGGCCACGGCGCGGCGCAGCGGGTCGAGCTCCGGCCCGTCGACCGCGGCGCTCTCCTGCACCAGGCGCCCGTACCAGCGCCGCGCCTCGGCGTCGTCCCACCCGGCGAGGCCGAAGACCCACGCCGGGTAGCCGCCCAGCCACGTCTCGGGGAAGGCGACGAGCTGCGCGCCCTCGGCAGCGGCCTCCTCGACGTGCCGGACGGCGCGGCGCACCCCCTCCGCGAGGTCGAGGACGGCCGCGGGCTGCTGCACGACCGCGACGCGCACCGGCCCGGCGGGCCCCGGCGTCGCGGTCACAGGGCCGTGGACGCCTGGGCGCGCCCCTCCTCGACGATCCGCGCCAGCTCGGCCTCGCTGGCGGCGACGGCGCGCCGCTCCTCCCCCAGGTCGAGGTTGCGGCACAGCAGGTAGTACAGGCCGCCCGACACCACCAGGCCGACGACGAAGGAGACGTCCACGCCCAGCTGCTCGGCCAGCGGGCCGACGTACAGGTCGGGGACGAAGAAGAACGGCACCATCGCGACCAGGCCGACGAGGTAGGCGGTCAGGCCGCGCCACGGCCAGCGCCCGTAGAGGCCGTCAGCGGCGAAGATCTGGGTGATCGCGTAGTGGCCGTGCCGCACCAGGTAGAAGTCGACGAGGTTGACCGCCGTCCACGGCACGAGCAGGTACAGCATCAGCAGCACGAAGGCGTTGAACTGGAGCAGGTAGTCCTCGGGCAGGACCAGGGCGATGACGACCGACAGCGCGGCGACGAGGAGGATGCCGGCGATGCGGGTGCGGACCCCGGTGCGCACCGGGCGGAACCCGTCGACGGCGCTGGCGCTGGTCAGCATGGCCCCGTAGGCGTTGACCGCCATGATGCTGACCAGGGCGGGCACGGAGATCAGCACCAGCGCCGTGCCGAACCCGGGCGCGAGGCCGTTGCCGACGTCCACCAGGCTGCCGATGGCGTCCGGGGCGGGCAGGCGGCTGGCCAGCAGCGCGCCGAGGCCCATCAGCCAGATCGCCGAGCCGGCGGCGCCCGCGTAGGTCCAGGCGATCACGCGGCCCGCCGGGACGTCCTGCGGCAGGTAGCGGGAGTAGTCGGAGACGTAGACCGCGTAGCTGATCTGGTAGCCCGCCGCCACGGCGAACATGCCGAGGAACCCGGACAGCGACCAGCCCACCGGCGCGGCGTCCGCGCCGGTCGCGGGCTCCAGGGCCACCGCGGCGTAGACGGTGAAGACGGCGAAGGAGGCGATGAGCACCCAGGTCAGGTAGCGCTGGACCAGGTGCAGCAGGTCGTGGCCGACCACGGCCAGCGCGACCGAGACCAGCGCGAGCACCGGGTACCAGAAGCCGGGCCCGCCCGGCAGCACCGTCTGCAGGGCCTGGGTCGCCAGCACGAGGTCGAAGACGATGAAGCCCACGTAGACGAACACCGTCGCCGCGAACGGGATGACGGCGCCACGAGTGCCGAACTGCGCCCGCGACTGGATCATCTGCGGCAGGCCCATGCGCGGCCCCTGGTTGGCGTGGAAGGCCATGAAGAAGGTGCCGAAGCAGACGCCGAGCACGATCGCGAGGAAGGCCCATCCCAGGGACAGCCCCAGCGCCGGCGCGAGGAAGCCGGTGACCATCGTGACCAGGACGAAGTTGCCCGTGAACCAGAACGGCCCCTGGTGCCAGACCCGGCCGTGCCGCTCGGCGAGCGGGACGTAGTCGATGGACCGGGTCTCGATGACACCGGAACGGGCTCCACGCGCGCTGGCCACGGTTCCTCCTGGTCGTGCTCCCGCTCCAGCGCGGGACGGCACCGGGACAGGATGTCGCACGCCGCCGCGGCGCGGCACCTGACGGCTCCGCGGACGTCGCCGGGCGCGTCGCAGGTCAGCCGGGCGGAGCAGCCGAGAGGTGCTCGTGCACCGCCCGCCACGCACCGTCAGCGCCGCGGGCGAAGACGATCGTCTCCCGCTCGAGCAGGACGGCGTCCTGGCCCCCTGCGCTCACCTCGGTGCGGACGTCGTGCAGAAAGACCGCGACGTCCCCGAGCAGCTGCACGAGCGGGCTGCTCGACGCGCACGCGCGGACCCGGAAGCCGTCCTCGGCCTCCCAGCGCGCCCACAGGGCGCGGTACTCGGCGAGGGACTCGAGCCGGACGTCGGTAGTGTGGAAGAGGAACGTCGCGCCGGGGTCGAAGCAGGCGAAGTAGTCCTCGACGCGCCCCTCGCCGAAGGCGGCGACGAGCGCGTCCGCCGCCTGCTGGACCTGCTGCTCGTCGTCGAACGGCTGGCTCATCCGATCTTCCTACCAGTCCCCTCCGAGGAGTGCCCGTGCCAGACGCCGTCGCCGTCGTCACCGGAGCCGCGAGCGGCCTGGGGGCCGCCATCGCCGAGCACCTCGCCGAGCACGGCTGGGCCGTCGCGGGGGTCGACCTGCGGCCCTCGCGCACCGCGCTGCCGCTGCAGGTCGACGTCACGGACGCCGCCGGCCTGGCCGCGGCGGTCGACCGCGTGGAGGAGGAGCTGGGGCCGGTGACGGGTCTGGTCACCGCAGCGGGCGTGTACGAGATGGTCCCGGTCGGGGAGATCACCGACGCCCAGTGGGAGCGCGTGCTGCGCATCAACCTCGCCGGCACCGTCAACGCGTGCGCCGCCGTCGTGCCCGGCATGGTGGCCCGCGGGCGCGGCGCGGTCGTCACCATCTCCTCCGACCTGGGCGTCGGGGGCAGCGAGGACGACGCCCACTACACGGCGAGCAAGGGCGCGATCGTGGGCCTGACCCGCAGCCTGGCGGAGGAGGTCGCAGACGCCGGGGTGTGGGTCAACAGCGTCGCGCCGGGCGCCGCGGACACCCCGCTGATCGGCCCGGACTCCCCCTGGCGGGCCGCCGCCTTCCTCGACACCCTGCCCCTGCCGCGCCTGGTGCGGCCGGACGAGATCGCCGCCGCCTGCCGCCTGCTCCTGGAGTCGCGCGGCACGTTCGTCGGCCAGGTGCTCAGCCCCAACTCGGGAGCGACGATCTGATGACGACCACCTCCGAGGCCCCCGCTCGGGGCTCCGCGCTCGTCGCCGGCCCGGACGACGCGCTCGGCCGCGCCCTGGCGCAGCGGCTCGGTGCCGACGGCACCGCCGTGCACTCCCTGGACGAGGACGGCGACACCGCTGCGGCCGTCGCCGGCGCCGAGGGCCTGCGCGTGCTCGTCGTGCGCGTCGCCCTGCTGCCCGGCGGCCGGTTCCTCGACGCCGACCCGGGCGCCTGGTTCGCCGCCGTGGACGGCGAGCTGCTGCGCCTGCACGGGCTCGTGCGCGCCGCGCTGCCGGCCCTGCGGGCCGCCGGGGAGGGGCGGGTCGTCGTCCTCGGCGCCGGGTGGGACGCCGCCGACCTCCTGCACTCGACCGCCGCCGGGGCGCTGCACGGCGCCGTCGTGGCGTACGTGAAGACGCTGGCGCGCGAGCTCGGGAAGCAGGGGATCTCGGCCAACGAGGTCGTCATCCCGCCGGACGCCCAGGCCGTCGGCGTCGAGGACGTCGCGGACGCCGTCGCGCTGCTGGCCGGGCCGCACGGCGGGGCCGTCACCGGCCAGCTGGTCCGCTGCGGCCGCGGGGGCGACCTGCGCCCCTAGGCGCCCAGCATCGCCACCGCGCGGACGGGGGCGCCGTCCGCGTGCGCCAGGAGCAGCGGCAGCATGCTGATGATCGGGTCGGCGACGTCGATCGCGGCGAGGTTCGTGAGGTTCTCCGCGATCACCCCGCCCGCGCCGAGCACCGCCTCGTGCACGGAGAAGTCCCCCTCGCCGTCGAGGACGGTCTCGTCGGGGTTCAGCGCGTCCACGCCGATCGTCCGCACGCCGGTCGCGAGGATCCGCTCGGCCGCCTCGCCGTCGAGGAACGGGTGGTCCAGGTAGCGCTCCTGCCGGAAGTGCGCCGACCAGCCGGTGTGCAGCACGACGATGCGCCCCGGGCCCATCCGCTCCGCGTGCGGCTCGAGGTCGGCCCACGTGATGCGCTCGCGCGGGCCCCGGCCGCGGACGTCGACGAGGACGGCCGGGCCGACGAAGAGGCCGAGGTCGAGCTCGTCGATCCGGGCGCCGTCCGCGAAGAAGTGGAACGGCGCGTCGACGTGGGTGCCCGTGTGCGAGCCCATCGCCACGTGCTGCACGTTGAACCCGTCGGCGTCCACGGTGGCCGCCGAGGACGTCCGGAAGACCGGGTCGCCCGGGTAGACCTGGACGCCCTCGTCGAGCCGGTGCGAGAGGTCGACGAGCCGCATCGCGCCCGTCACCGCCGGCCGCCGACGTGGGCCGGTCGCTGCGGGGCGCCGTCCACCGCGCTGCGGTCCGCCCGCCCGCGGCCGAGCGCCAGGCTCAGCCCCAGGTAGAGCACGAACGTGACGGCGAAGCTGGGGATGGTCGCGCCCACGGGCAGCGGGCTCACGCGCGTCCAGTAGTACGCCAGGCCCGCGCCGACCGCGAAGGACGCGACCGCCACCGGGTTCACGCCGCCGGAGAACCAGTACGCACCGCCCCGCTCGGCGAGCAGGTCGGCCACCGCGTAGCGCCGGCGCCGCAGGACGTAGTAGTCGACCACCATGATCGCGAAGACGGGCACGAACAGGGCGCTGATGAGGAAGAGGAAGGTCACGAAGCTGCCGAGGATCCCCTGCCAGACCGCCCCGATGATCGAGATGGCGCCGAGCACGAGCGCGACCTTGAGGAAGTCCGACCGCGGCCGGATGTTCATGTACGACATGACCATGCCGTAGACGACGAGCGTGTTCGTCGCCATGACGGAGATGAAGATGACGATGGCCAGCGGCAGCCCGAAGCTCTCGACGATCACCGTCGGGTCGAAGCTGATCGCCTCGCCGCCGTTGACGGCGACGTAGCCGAGGGCGGTCGCGCCCAGCGCCATCGCGACCGTGGTCGACGCCGTGTAGCCGATCGCCGTGCCGATGACGCCGTCGCGCTGGCTGCGAGCGTGCCGGTTGAAGTCGGCGGAGAGCACCGTCCACGAGATGGCCGTCGCGATGACGATGTCGAAGGCGGTCGCGCCGGTCATGAGGTCCGGGTCCGGCGCCAGCCCGGTGAACCCGGACAGGCCGACGTCGCGGAAGGCGACGAAGAAGACGGTCGCGGCGACGACCAGCATGATCACGGCCAGCCACGGCTCCACGCGGGAGATGCCCGCGTGGCCGAACAGGGCCAGGACGACGACCAGCGCCTGGCAGAGCACCGAGAACAGCACGGGGCTGGAGAATCCGGTCGCCTGGTCGACGACGTGGTTGACGGTGATGCCGGCGAGGATCGCCTGCACCCAGCTCCAGCCCATGAGCACGACGAGGTTGAAGGCGGCGGGCAGGTAGCCGCCGCGGCGGCCGAAGGAGCCGCGGGTGAGGACCATCGTGGGCAGGCCGGTGCGCGTGCCGATGTTCCCGATGGCGATGAGCACGCTGCCGCCGACGAGGGTCCCGAGCAGGATGAGGAGGAGGGCCTGGCCGTAGGGAATGCCGGGGACGAACAGCGTCCCGGTCAGCAGCGTGGTCACCACCATGTTCGCGGCCAGCCAGACCATGGCCGTGCGGCCCAGCGACATCGTGCCCTCGGCGGGCCCGTCGTCGAGGGAGTCGCCGCGGACGGCGGCCGACAGTCGGTTCCAGATGCTCATCGGGAGAGCCCTTCGGGGAGGTGGGAGCCGCAGCACCGCCCCCTCGCGGCCCGCTGGCGCCGGTCAGTGAACCAGGGGGCACCCCCCGGGACAAGGGCGCCCCCGGGCTCGACCCGGCTGCTCCGCCCCCTAGCCGGAGCCCCGCGGACCGGCAGAGGTCCAGCCGCGCTCGTGGAGGCGCTCGAAGCCGTCGAGCAGGACGTCGAGGGCGAACTCGAACTCGAACTGGTCGTCACAGCCGCCGCCGACCACCGTCCCCTCGTCGTGCGCCGCGCCCGCCGTGGCCATCTCGACGATGTGCGGGAACCGCGTGGCGAACTGCGCGAGCACCGCCGCCTGCTCCTGCGGGTCAGCGGGGGTCGCGGGCGTGGGGAACACCTCCTGGGTGAAGCCCCACATCCGGGTGCCGAGGGCGTGCATCACGTGGTGGGTGAGGTCGACCGAGAAGCCACCGGCGCGGAACAGGCCGATGAGCGCGTCCATGTGGCCGAGCACCACCAGGGAGGCGTGCGCGCGCGACTCGATCACCGACGAGGCCCAGGCGTGGCGCTGCAGCGACCGGCGGGCGGAGAGGACCCGCTGGCGGACGCCGTCCTTCCAGCCGGCACCGGGACCGGGCGGCCCGATCTCGCCGACGATGACGTCGACCATGCCGTCGAGCAGCTGCTCCTTGTTCGCCACGTGCTTGTAGAGGGCCATGGGCGCCACGCCGAGGCGCTGGGCCAGGCTCCGCATGCTCAGCGCGTCGATGCCGGCCTCGTCGGCCAGCGCCACCGCGGCGCGCAGCACGCGGTCGCGGTTCAGCGGCGCGCGGCGGGCCCCGTCCACCTGCTCAGCCATGCCGCTCATCCTCCGCTCGGGTGGCGACCTCGACGACCCTTGACAGGCGTACACCGTACACCTAGCGTCTGCGACCTCAGGTGTACGCCGTACACCAGTGAGCCCGAGGAGCTCGCATGACCAGCACCGCCACGGCACCGCCCGTCGCCCCGACGACGGGAGCAGCGCGGAGGGACCCGCTGCGGAGGACGGCCCTCGTCGCGGGCGCGCTCTACCTGCTCACCTTCGCGGCCTCGATCCCGGCGCTCCTGCTGCTCGACCCCGTCCTGAGCGACCCGGGCTACATCGTCGGCGCCGGTGCGGACACCCGCGTGACGCTGGGCGCCGTCCTGGACATCACCAACGCCCTCGCCTGCATCGGCACCGCGGTCGTGCTGTTCCCGGTGGTCAGGCGCCAGCACGAGGCGCTCGCCGTCGGCTTCCTCGCCGCCCGCGTGCTCGAGGCCGCCATCATCCTCATCGGCGTCGTCAGCGTCCTCGCGGTCGTGACCCTGCGCCAGGACCTCGGCGCCTCCGCCACCGGGGCGCGAGGAGACGCGCTGGTCACCGTCGGCGCGGCGCTCGTCGCGGTCCGCGACTGGACGTTCCTCCTCGGGCCCGGCCTGGCCGTCGCCAACGCCCTGCTGCTCGGCACCGCGCTGCTCCGGTCACGGCTCGTGCCGCGGGTGATCCCGCTGGTCGGGCTCGTCGGAGCCCCGCTGCTCCTCGCCTCGAACACCGCCACGACGTTCGGCGTCAACGACCAGTTCTCCCTCCTGTCCCTGGTCGCCCTGCCCGGCGTCTTCTTCTGGGAGCTCTCCCTCGGCGTCTACCTCGTGGCCAGGGGCTTCCGGCCCTCGCCCGTCACCACCGGGATCAGTGCTGGGACACCGGGCTGATGACGAGCTCGTCGATCCGCACGTGGGCGGGGGCGTCGAGGACGAACTGCACCGCGCGGGCGATGTCGTCCGCGCTGAGCATCACCTCGCGCGCCTCCGGCCCCGGCTCCTGCGGCCGCATCGCGAGGAAGTCGGTGTCGACGTCGCCGGGGCACAGGTGGCAGGCCCGCACGCCCGACGGCGCCTCGTGCGCGTTCAGCGTCCGGCAGATCGAGGACAGCGCCGTCTTGCTGGCGCTGTAGGCCACCCCCGCCGACGGCGTGAAGGACCACCCGGAGTACGAGGAGATGACGACGACGACCCCGGCGGTCGCCCGCAGGTCGGGCAGGGCCGCGTCGACGACGCGCGCCACCGCCACGAGGTTGGTCGCCACGATCGCCTCGAGCTCGCCGAGGTCCTGGTCGCCCCAGGCGCGCCGCTTGGCGTTGAGGCCGGCCGCCAGCACGAGGCCGCCCACGGGGCCCCACTGCTCGCCGATCGCCGCCCGCGCGGCGGTGACCGCCGCCGCGTCGCTGACGTCGAGCGGCAGCACCAGCGCCTGGCCGCCGGCGGCCTCGACGGCGCGGGCGGTCTCCGCGAGCGCGTCCTCCCGGCGTCCGCTCAGCGCCACCCGCCAGCCGCTCGCCGCGGCCGAGACAGCGGCGGCGCGGCCCATCCCGCTGCCCGCCCCGGTGACCCACAGGACGCGCCCCACTGCTCCGTCGTCGCTCACGAGGTCTCCCGAGGTCTCGATCACCAGGGCCCGGAATGCTATACCTGGCGGTCCCCGACGAAGGGCGGCGACGATGCTGCTGGACCTCACCGACCGAGTGGTCGTCGTGACCGGCGCGGGCCGGGGGATCGGCCGCGCCCTGGCGGAGCGGTTCGTCCGCGAGGAGGCGCAGGTCGTCGGTCTCGACCTCGCCGTCCCACCGGACGGCGACGCGTCACCGGGCATCACCTGGCTGGCGTGCGACGTCAGCGACACCGCCTCGGTCCGTGCGGTCGTCGGCGAGGTCGTCACCCGCTTCGGCCGGGTCGACGTGCTCGTCAACAACGCCGGCATCCTCGTCGAGGGCCTGGTCGTCGACACCGGCGACGACGCCTGGCAGCGCACCTTCGACGTCAACGTCGGGGGCGTGTTCAAGATGTGCCGGGAGGTGGCGCCGGTGATGAAGCGCCAGGGCTCCGGCCGCATCATCAACGCCGCGTCGTTCGCAGCGATCGTCCCCAGCGTCGGAAGCGCGGCCTACGCCGCGTCCAAGGCCGCCGTCGCGTCCTTCACCCGGGTGCTGGCCAGCGAGCTCGGCCCCTGGGACGTCACGGTCAACGCGTACGCACCCGGCATGGTCCCGACCGCGATGAACGGCTTCGCCGAGATGGACGAGGCGGCGCAGACGCGCCTGCTCGACACGCTGTCGCTGCGCCGCTGGCAGCAGGCGGACGACGTCGCCGACCTCGTCATCTACCTCGCCAGCGACGCGGCGAGCTACATCACCGGCACCCTCGTCGACGTCAGCGGTGGCAAGCTCGCCACCCAGATCCCGGCCCGGGCCCACGAGGGCGTGCAGCGCGAGGGCGACGCCTAGCCCACCGGGCAGCGCCACCGGCGACGATCCGCCCCGGCCCGTGCGTGGACCTGGGAGGATGGGGGCACGCGCGCGCCTGCGGGCGGTTGCCGGACGGGGGATGCTGGGTGGCGGAGGGGGCGACCGGCGCTGCGCCGGAGGTCGGGCCGGACGGCACCACCGCGTCCTCACCGCTGGACGCCGCCGCCGTGGCGCTGACGCAGGACGAGGAGCGCCGCGAGGTCGCGCGCCGGCTCGTCCCGCCGTCCAGCGACGACGGCCTCAACCGGCTCGCCGTGCTGACCACCCAGCTCCTGGCCTGCTCCTGGGCGCAGGTGGTGCTGCTGACCGAGGTCCAGGTGGTCGTCGGGGCCGCCGGCGCGGCGTGGGAGCGGATCGGGGACGGGGCGCCGCTGCCGGAGGCCCTGTGCGCCCTGGTGGCCCACGGCGGAGCGCCCGTCGTCGTGGAGGACGCCCCCGCGGACGCGGTGGCCCGCGCCGTCCCCGTGGTCGCCGCCGGGCGGGTCGGCGCCTACGCGGGCGTGCCCCTGGTGATGGCCGACGGCAGCGCGGTCGGGGCGCTGTGCGCGCTGCACGCCCACCCCCGCGCCTGGACGCCGGTCGACGTCGAGCTGCTGCAGCAGCTCGCCGCCTCGGTGGTCGCCGAGCTCGAGCTCTCCGCGATGGCCGCCGAGCAGATCACGGAGCGGCTGCGCTGGCGGCTGGCGATCGACGCCGCCGGCCTGGGCAGCTTCGACTGGGACCTGGCCACCGGCCGCCTCACCTGGGACGAGGCGATGCAGGAGCTCTTCGGCTACGACGAGGACACCTTCTCCGGGTCGATCGAGGCCTTCAGCGAGCGCCTGCACCCCGACGACCGGACGCGCGTGTCCCAGGCCCTGCGCGCCGCGGTCTCGCGCTGCGGGGAGTTCCGCGCCGAGTACCGCGTGGTCCTGCCCGACGCGAGCACGCGCTGGGTGCAGTCCCGCGGCCACGCCCTGGCCGGCGACGACGAGCGCGCGGCCCGGGTGATCGGCGTGGCCTACGACACCACCTCCACGCGCGCCGGCGAGGAGCGCGTGGCCCGGGTGCTGGAGACCATGTCGGCCGGCTTCTACTCCCTGGACCGGGAGTGGCGCTTCACCTACGTCAACGCCGAGGCCGAGCGCCTGCTCGGGCGCACCCGCGAGGAGCTGCTCGGCGCCGACCTGTGGGAGCAGTTCCCGGCCGCCGTCTCCAGCGCCTTCGAGGAGGCCTACCGGGGCGCGATGGCCTCCGGGCGACCGGCCACCTTCGAGGCGCACTACCCCGCGCCGCTGGACGGCTGGTACGAGCTGCGGGCGTGGCCGGGCCCTGACGGGCTGGCGGTCTACTTCATCGACGTCACCGAGCGCCGTCGCGCCCGCCAGGACGCCACCGACGCCGCGGGCCGCCTCGCGCTGCTCTCCAGCGTGAGCGCCGAGCTGGCGGCCACCCTGGACGCCGAGGAGACCGTGGCCCGCCTGGCGCGGCTCGTCGTGCCCACCCTGGCCGACTGGTGCGTGGTCACCCTCGCCGACGGCGAGCGCCTGCGCGACGTCGGCTCCTGGCACGCCGACCCCGACCAGCGGGCGCTCGTGGACCGCTACTCCGGGCTGCGGCTGCGGTCGATGTCCAACCCCGCGTTCCTGTCCCCCGTGCACGGCACCGTGCAGGAGGTCGTCATGGCCGCTGGCGCCACGGAGCGGATCTCGGCGGTCCTCGCGCCGGGCGAGGCGCGGGACCTGCTGCACCAGCTGGCTCCCGAGACGGCCGTGGTGCTGCCGCTGACGGGCCGCGACCGCACGGTGGGCCTGCTGACCCTCTACAGCGGCGCGCACCGCGCACCGCTGGGCGAGGACGACCTCACCACCGCCCGCGGCGTCGCCGAGCGCGCCGGCCTGGCCCTCGACAACGCCCGGCTGTACGCGCAGCAGCGCGACCTCTCCGAGGGCCTGCAGCGCAGCCTGCTCACCGCGCCGCCGGAGCCGGACCACCTGCAGGTGGTCGTCCGGTACACCCCCGCCGCCCACGCGGCGCAGGTCGGCGGCGACTGGTACGACGCCTTCCTCCAGCGCAGCGGCGCCACGGTGCTGGTGATCGGCGACGTCGTCGGCCACGACGTCGTCGCCGCCGCCGCGATGGGGCAGGTGCGGGGGCTGCTGCGCGGCATCGCCTACTCCAGCGGCGGCGGGCCGGCGCAAGTGCTCACCGAGCTCGACGAGGCGATCGAGGGCCTCCAGCTCGACACCAGCGCCACGGCGGTCGTGGCCCGGCTGGAGCAGAGCCCCGACGAGCGCGTCCGCGGCGCCACGCGCCTGCGCTGGTCCAACGCCGGCCACCCGCCGCCCATGGTGATCGACCCGCAGGGCCGGGTGGGCGTGCTGGCCGGGCCGGACGACGAGCTGATGCTCGGCGTCGACCCCGGGACCGAGCGCAGCGAGGCGGTCGTGGTCCTGGAGCGCGGCGCCACCGTCCTGCTCTACACCGACGGGCTCGTCGAGCGCCGGGGCCAGCACCTCGACGAGGGCCTGGCGCTGCTGCGGCAGACCCTCGCGGAGCTGCACGACCGCGACCTCGACGAGGTCTGCGACGCGGTCCTGGCCCGGATGCTGCCCGAGCACCCGGAGGACGACGTGGCGCTGGTGGCCGTGCGGCTGCACGCCCACGACCGGCCCCGCCCGGCCTGAGGGCGGTCAGGCGCCGACGGGCGCCCCGCGCTCGACCGGCACGTCGGTGAGGCTGCCGTACTCCGCCCACGCCCCGGGGTAGCAGCGCACGTCGGGCCACCCCAGCAGCTCGTGCAGGACGAACCACACGAGCGGGCTGCGGTCGTTCTCCCCGCAGTAGACGACCACGTGGTCCGTGCGCGACACCTCGAGGCGCCGGACGGCGTCCTCGATCGCGGGCAGCGGCAGCAGGCGCTGGGTGCCCGGGACCAGGAGGGCCTCGACGGGCAGGCTCACCGCACCGGGCACGTGCCCGAGCACCCGGTCGGCGGGGCTCGGCGCCCCCAGCGGCTCGCCCGCGAACTCCCCCGCCGAGCGGCAGTCGACCACCGCGGTGCCCGACGGCGCGCCGACGAACCCGGCGAGCAGCTGGTCGCGGGTGAGGAGGAGGTCGGCGCGCCGGGGGCCGGGGACGTACCCGGTGGTGGGCTCCCGCGGCACCGCGGGGCCCAGCGGCCGGCCGGCGGCGACCCAGTCGCGCAGGTCGCCGTCCACCACGCTGGTGCGGCGGTGGCCGCAGACGGTGAAGGCCCAGCAGGCCGCCGCGGCGCGGGCCACCGAGGAGGTGCCGCAGAGCGCGACGTGGCTGGAGGTGGCGATGCCGCAGGCGTCCATGAGGGCGGCGAAGGCCTCCGGCCGGGGCAGCGAGCGCCGCACCGGGTGGCGCAGGGCGGCGGCGTCGATCCGCACCGCTCCGGGGAGGCCCTCGCGACCTGCGCCGGCCCGGTCGCCGACCTCGACGACGACCACGCCGGGGTCGTCGAGGTGCGCCTGCAGCCACGCGGGGTCCACCAGGGCGGCGACCTCGCGCGGTCCCGGCGGGGCGACCGGGGCCCGCAGGGGGTCGGCGCGCACCGTGGAGCGCACCCAGCCGAGCACCTCGCGGGCGATCGCCGCCTCGCCGACCGCGGTGGCCCAGCGCCGCGACACGGGACCCTCGACGGTGAGCAGCCGGGCGCGCGGCGTGGCCCCGGTGGAGGCCTCGGTCCACAGGCGCACCAGCAGCGCGGCGGTGCGCGAGCGGTCCTCCGCGCTCCTCGTGCCGGCGTCCTCGTCCACCGGGTCCTCCTGCCCGGCGCGCGTCACCGCCGCGTCACCCCTCGCCGCGGGGACGACGCGCGGGCGGGCGGGGTGCGTCCCGCGAGGGCCGGTGCGGCGCGGCGTCCACGGGGCGGCCGAGGAGGTGCTGCACCAGCTGGCGGATGGCCGGGGAGGGCGGCAGGCCGAGCTCGTCGGCGAGCACCCGCCGGAAGGCCTGGTACTGCCTCAGCGCCTCGGAGGGGTTGCCCTCGGCCAGGTGCACCTCGATCACCCGGCGGTGGGCGCTCTCGCGCAGGGGCTCGCAGCGCACCGCGGCCAGCCCCGCCGCGAGCGCCGCCGGGTAGCGCCCCGCCGCGGCCAGGTCGGAGCACAGCTTCTCCAGGGCGTGCAGCCGGGCCTGGCGGTAGCTCTCCTGCTCGACGAGGAGCCACTCCTCGCTCCAGTCCGGCAGCAGGTCGCTGGTCAGCTCGGTGAACTGCTCGAGCTGCTCGAGCTCGGCGACCCGGCCGGCGCTGATCCTCCGCGCCTGGTCCTCGCCCGCCCAGAGGTCGACCGCGACGTCGGGAGCCAGGTCCACCGTGGAGCCCGTGGTGCGCACGAGCTCGCGGTCGTGCGGGCGCGGCAGGCGCCACAGGGTCGAGCGCAGGCTCGCCGCGGCCCGGCTGGACGTCGTCTCGGCCCACAGCCGCTCGGCCAGGGTGCGGCGCTGCACCGGGCGCTCCCGGCCGTGCACCGCGAGGTAGACGAGCACGCGCTGCGCGGACGGGCAGGGCTGCAGGGGCTCGCCGTCGACGGTGAGGGCGAAGCCGCCGAGCACGGAGAGCCGCGGTGCTGCCGCGCCGGCCGGGAGGACTGCTGTCATGGCACCTCAGACGTCTGGGGACGGCCGGCCGCTGGTCGACCGGGTGCTGCCCGCGCCACCTACCCGGTAGCACCGCTGGCCAATCGTCGCGCGCTGGGGGCCACCGCGCGTGCGCGGCCCGTGACGCTGCTGCGACGCGTCTGGAGACGCCGGTCGCACGCCGCTCGGGCAGGGAGGGACCACAGCCGGCGAGACCGGACCTCGACCCCTGGAGGACGACGTGTACCGCCACACCCGAGAGCTGCAGTTCACCGCCAAGCCCGAGAAGCCCGACGCCTACTTCGCCATGAAGTTCCAGGAGCTCCTGGGCGGTCAGTTCGGCGAGATGACCGTGATGATGCAGTACCTGTTCCAGGGCTGGAACTGCCGGATCCCCGGCAAGTACAAGGACATGCTCATGGACATCGGGACCGAGGAGATCGGTCACGTCGAGATGCTGACCGTCATGCTCGCCCGCCTGCTCGAGGGCGCTCCCGGCGAGGTGCAGACCCAGGCCGTGGCCACCAACCCGGCCCTGGCCGCCGTGCTCGGCGGCATGGACCCCCAGCACGCGATCGTCAGCGGCGGCGGCGGCAAGCCGACGAACAGCCAGGGCGTGCCGTGGAACGCCGGCTACATCGTCGCGAGCGGCAACCTGCTGGCCGACTTCCGCTCCAACGCAGCCGCCGAGGCCCAGAGCCGCCTGATGACCAGCCGCGTCGCGAACATGACCGACGACCGCGGCGTCAAGGACATGCTGGCCTTCAACCTCGCGCGCGACACGTACCACCAGCAGCAGTGGCTGCTCGCGATCCAGAACCTGATCGACGACGGGTACAACGACGTGATCGAGAACAGCAACGGCGAGTGGGAGCTGAAGGACCAGGCCCACACCTTCTACACCTCGATGGACGACAGCCAGGCGGCCGAGGGCCTGTGGGCCACCGGCAACAGCCTGCTCGACGGCGAGCCGTTCCGCGCCGTCCCGCTCACCCCGCTGACCGACGACCAGGGGATCCTGCCTCCCCCGGACCCGAAGCAGTACGTCACCTACGACGGCAGCCAGGGCCCGGCCAAGCCGGGCGGCGCCGTGGGCGCGCGCCTGCAGGGCGCGCAGAACGTCGCCACGAAGATCAAGGACACCCTCACCGGCGGGCCCGACCCGCGCTGAGGCGCACCCCTCGCCGAGCGGCGGGGCAGCGGGAACCCCCCCAGACC
>NZ_JBZYWI010000069.1:0-16121 GCF_058932755.1 Quadrisphaera sp. DVD1 | reverse complement strand
GGGCCCACATCCTGTTCGCGGCGATCTGGGTGTGGTCCAGGGCGCGGGTGCACGACGTCGCGATCGCCGCGCGCCGCGGCGGCAGGGCGGCGAGGGCCTCGGCGGCGCCGGGGAGGACCGTGATGCCCTCGGTGTCGGCCGCCTCGATCGCGTCGATCCGCCGCACGGCGCTCGCCCGGCGCTCCGGCGGCAGGAGCCGCTCGATGATCCCCGCGGCCGGGACGCCGTGCATGCCCACGAGCCCCGCGGGGTCGACGTCCTCCTCCTGCGCCCAGCGCAGCCACGAGCGGTTCACCACCGGGGTCGAGTCGATGAGCGTGCCGTCCATGTCGAACAGGACGGCGGCGAAGGACCGCGCCGCGAGGTCGTCCAGCCCGATCGGCAGGCCTGCGGGCGGGGGCAGCGGCGTGTCGTCCACGGCCGCGAGCGTAGGCGGAGGGCGGCCGTGGTCCTGAGAGGATGCCGCCGTGCGCTTCCCCAGCCCGGCCCCCGGCGCCCGGCCGACCGTGGCCCAGGCGCTGTCGGTGGGCCTCGCCACCGGCGCCTACGGCCTCTCCTTCGGCGCGCTGGCCGTGGCGGCGGGCCTGACCCCCCTGCAGGCCCTGGCGCTGAGCGCGCTGATGTTCACCGGGGGCTCCCAGTTCGCCCTGGTCGGGGTGGTGGGGGCCGGCGGCACCGGGCTCGCGGCCACGGCGACGGCCGCCCTGCTCGGGGTCCGCAACGGCCTGTACGGGCTCCAGGTGGCACCGCTGCTGCGCGTGAGCGGCCTGCGCCGCCTGCTGGCAGCCCACCTGACCATCGACGAGTCCACCGCGGTGGGCACCGCCCAGCCGACGCCCGCGCTGCAGCGCCTGGGGTTCTGGCTCACCGGCGCGAGCGTGCTCGTGCTGTGGTGCCTGGCGACGGTGGCGGGCACCGTCCTGGGCGACGCGCTCGGCGACCCGGGCCGGTACGGCCTGGACGCCGCGGCGGCGGCGGCCTTCCTCGGCCTCCTGTGGCCGCGCCTGCGCGAGGGACGGGCGGCCGCGGTGGCCGTCGTGGCCGCCGTCGTGGCCACCGCGACCGTGCCGGTGCTCTCCCCCGGCCTGCCGGTGCTGGCCGCGGTGCTCGCCGTGCCGCTCGTGCTCCTGCTCTGGCGCTCCCGCTCCGCCGGTGGCGCCGCGTGAGCGGGTGGGGGCTGGTGCTCGGCGCGGCCGCCGCCTGCTACGCGCTCAAGCTCGCCGGCCACCTGGCGCCGGCCCGGTGGCTGGAGCGGCCGAGCACCGCCCGCGCTGCCGCGCTGGTCACCGTGGCGCTGCTGGCGGCGCTCACGGCCACGCAGGCCCTCGCCGACGGCCGGGCGGTGTCCCCCGACGCCCGGGTGCCGGCCCTGGCGGTCGCGGCGCTGGCGCTGGCGCTGCGCGCACCGTTCCTCCTCGTCGTGGTGCTGGCCGCCGCCGTGGCGGCCGGGCTGCGGGCCGCTGGGTGGTCATGAGCTCCGCCGCCGGCACCGTCGCCACCTCCTCCGGGCGCCCGCCCCTGCGCGAGCGCCTCGTCGGCGTCGACGCCGCCCGCGGGGCGGCGCTGCTGGGGATGATGGCCACGCACGTGCTGCCGAGCACCGGCGCCGACGGCGCGGTCACCTGGCCGTTCCTGCTGCTCTCAGGGCGAGCCGCGGCGCTGTTCGCCGTGCTGGCCGGCGTGGGCCTGGCCCTGTCCACCGGTCGCGAGCGCCCGCCCACCGGGCGGGCGCTGGCCGCGGCGCGCCGCAGGGTGCTCGCCCGGGCCGGCGTCGTGGCCGCCGTGGGCCTGACGCTGGGGCTGGTGCCCGGGCCCATCGCGATCATCCTCGTCGACTACGGCCTGCTGTTCGCGGTCGCGGCGCTCTTCCTGGGGCTGCGCGCGCGCACGCTCCTCGTGCTGGCGGCCGGGTGGCTGCTGGCCGCCCCCGTCCTGGCGCACCTGCTGCGCCCGCTGCTGTCCCCCGGGCCCGGACCGGTGCCCTCGTGGCTGTCGCTGGCGACGCCGCAGCGCCTGCTCGCCGACCTCGTGCTCACCGGCTACTACCCGGTGCTGCAGTGGACCGGGTACCTGCTCGTCGGCCTGGCGGTGGGCCGCCTGGGGCTGGGCCGGGCGCGCGTGGCGGCGGGCGTCGCGGGCGCCGGCGCGGCGCTGGCCGTGGGCAGCGCCCTCCTCTCCGACGCCCTCGTGCGGGCCGCGGGCGGGGTGCCGGCGCTGGTCGCGACGGTGCCGGCGTCCTTCCCGGTGCGCCCGGGGCAGATGGCCACCGCCCTGCAGGACGGCCTGTACGGCACCACCCCGACGACGTCGTGGCTCTGGCTGCTGGTGCGCGCGCCGCACTCGGGGACGCCGCTGGACCTGGCGCACACCACGGGCACGGCGCTGCTCGTGCTGGGGCTGTGCCTGCTCGTGGCGCGGACCTCCGCGGGCTCGCGGGCCCTGGTCCTGCTGGCCGCCCCCGGGTCGATGACCCTGACCCTGTACTCGCTGCACGTCGTCCTGCTGCCGGCGATGGAGGAGGACCTGAGCCCGGTCGGGGTCTGGGTCGCCAGCGCCCTGGGCGCCGTGGCGCTGGGCCTCGCCGTGCGCGCCCTCGGCGTGCGCGGCCCCCTGGAGGAGCTGGCCGCGGGGGCCAGCCGGGCGGCGTCCAGGAGCGCCTCAGCCCACCGGTGAGGTCACCGGGACCGTCCCCCGGGCGAGAGCCCGCCCGATCTCGGCGGCCGGCACGGGGCGCCCGAGGAGGTAGCCCTGCAGCAGGTGCGCCCCGGCGCCCACGGCGGCCGCCCGCACCTCCTCGTCCTCCACGCCCTCGGCGACCACGGTGAGGTCCAGGCCCCGGCCGAGCTGGCAGACCGCCCGCAGGAGCTTCGTGGCCTCCGCGCTGGTCGGGGCCGCGGCCACGAAGGAGCGGTCGACCTTCAGCACGTCGACCTGGAAGTCCCGCAGGTGCGTCAGGGACGAGTAGCCGGTCCCGAAGTCGTCGAGGGCGATCCGGCAGCCCATGGCGCGCAGGCACTGCAGCGTCGCGCTGACCACCTCGTCGCTGGCCAGCAGGGCCGTCTCGGTGATCTCCACGGTCAGCGCGGAGGCGGGCAGGCCCGCCTCGTCCAGGGCGTGGACCACGTCGTCGACGAGGTGGCCGCTGAGCAGGTGGCGGGCCGCGACGTTGACGGCCACGGTCAGCAGGGGGCGCACCCGGCGCCACCGGGCCAGGTCCGCGCACGCCCGGCGCAGCACCTGCTGGCCGAGCTCGACGACGAGGCCGCTCTCCTCGGCCACGTCGAGGAACGCCCCGGGGCCCAGGAGGCCGCGCTGCGGGTGGCTCCACCGGACCAGGGCCTCGCAGGACTCCCAGGCGCCGTCCACGCCGGTGATCGGCTGGTAGTGCGGCACCAGCTCGCCGGCTCCCAGGCCGGCGCGCAGCGCCGCCTCGTCGTCCAGGCGGGCCAGCGCGCGGGCGCGCAGCGCGTCGTCGAGGCGGACCCACCGCCGCCGGCCGGCCCGCTTGGCCGCGTACAGCGCCGTGTCGGCGTCGCGCAGCAGGCCCTCGTCGTCGCTGGTCGGCTCCGCCACGGCCACGCCGATGCTCATGCCCACGGCCACGTCGCGCCCGGCCAGGTGGACGCTCGTGCCCAGGGCGGCGAGCAGCTCCTCCGCGAGCGCCTCGGCGGCTGCACCGTCGTGGACGAGGACGACGAACTCGTCCCCGCCCAGGCGCGCGACCACGCCGGCCTCCCCCACGGCCTCGCCGAAGACCTCGGCCAGGCGCCGCAGCAGCCGGTCGCCCGCGTCGTGCCCCAGCGAGTCGTTGATCACCTTGAAGTGGTCGAGGTCGAGGTACAGCAGCGCCGGGGCGGGGGCGTTCCCCGACGCCGAGCGGCGCAGCGCGCGGCGCACCTGGCGGCGCAGCTCGGCCCGGTTGGGCAGCCCGGTCAGCGGGTCCGAGCTGGCCATCCGGGTCAGCTCGCGCTGGGCGCGCTGCGCCGCACCGACGTCCTCGACCACGTTGAGCAGGCGGCGCTCGCCGTCCTCGGTGAGCACCGCGACGACCGAGCGCACCCACACGGTGCGGCCGTCGCCGGTGACGAACCTCTTGCGCAGCTCCGCCCGGCCGGTGCGCTCGAGCGCGGCGCGGTCCAGGCGGCGGTCGCGGTCGTCGGGGTGGCTGAAGTCGCGGAAGGCGTGGCCGACGAGCTCCTCGCGGGACCGCCCCAGCAGGGCGCACAGAGCGGGGTTGGCCTCGACGAGCACCCCGTCCCACGAGGCGACCGCGATCCCCACCGGCGCCTCGGCGAAGGCCCGCACCCAGCGCGGGCCGGCCTGCTGCAGGGCCTCGCGGTGCGCGTCGTCGTCGTTGAGGTCGCGGATGGCGACCAGCACGCGGTCACCGGTGGCCCGCTGCAGGAACACCCGCCGGCCGGAGCCGGGCACGCCGAGGACCGCGGGGCGGCTGATGGCCACCGGGGTCCCGGTGCTCGCGACCGAGCACATGGCCGCCAGGCGCCCGTCCGCGCGGGCGGCGGGGACGAGGTCGCCGACCAGCCGCCCCACGAGGGACCCTCCGCCGGTGGCCGCGGCCGCCAGGCCGTCCCAGCCGGTGTCGCCGACCAGCTCCACGCGCAGGTCGACGACCTCGCCGTCCCGGCGCACGGGCACCAGGACGGCGACGCGGGGCAGGCGCAGCCCGCCGTCCCCCGCTCCCGCGGGCCGCTGGCCCGGTGCGTGCTCCACGTGGCTCCGCCCTCTCCGCCCCGCTGCGGCAGCAGCGCGCCGGACCCCCTGCTGGAGCCGGCTCGCCCAGGTCGTCGGCTCCGGGCGCGGGCTCCTGTAGCCGCCGCGGCGGCGCGCCGATCGGCCGACGGCGACCGAGCGGCTAGGGCCGGTCCTCGGTGCGCCGCAGCGCGGCCGCGTGGCGCATCGCCGCGCGGGCCCTGCGGCGGTCCCCCGCGGCGTCGTAGGCGCACGAGAGCCGGAACCACGCGCCCCAGTCCTGCGGCGCGGCGTCGGTCTCGGCCTGGTAGCGGGCGAACGCCGCGTCCGCGGCGGTGCGCTCGACCCGGCCCGAGGGGGTGCGCGGCAGGTCGTCCGGAGGCAGCCGGCCGTCGCGCTCGAGCTCGCGGGCCATCGCCTCGGTGCGCACGCCGAAGGCCAGCTCGCGGCCGATCGCCCAGGCCACCACGAGGGGCAGCAGGAGCACGCCCGCGCCGAGCACCACCGCGACCGGCCCGGAGCCGGAGGTCACCAGCGCCCAGCCGCGCTGGCCCAGCAGGACCAGGTAGAGCAGGACGGCGGCGAGGAGCACCGCGACGACGGCCTTGGCGCGCACGCGCGTCAGCCGAGGTCGAGGTAGTGCTCGAGCCCCACGGTCAGCCCCGGGCGGGAGGCGACCTCGCGGACGGCCAGCAGCAGGCCGGGCATGAACGCCGCGCGGTCGGCCACGTCGTGGCGCAGGCTGAGCACCTCCCCGGAGTTGCCCAGCAGCACCTCCTCCGAGGCGGTCAGTCCGCGCAGGCGCACGCTGTGCACCGCCACGCCGTCCACGTCGGCGCCGCGCGCGCCGGGCAGGGCGGTGGTCGTGGCGTCGGGGGACGCCGCGCGCCCGGCGCGGCGGCGCGCGGCGGCCAGGAGCTCGGCGGTGTGGACGGCGGTGCCGCTGGGGGCGTCGACCTTGTTCGGGTGGTGGAGCTCGACGACCTCGACGGACTCGAAGTACGGGGCGGCCCGGGCGGCGAGGCTCATGAGCAGCACCGCGCCGAGGGCGAAGTTCGGGGCCACGAGCACCCCGGTGCCGGCCGGGGTCGCCGGGTCGGCGAGCTGGTCGCGCACCCGCTGCAGCGCGGCGTCGTCCCAGCCCGTCGTGCCCACGACGACGTGCAGCCCGGCGGCGACCAGGGCGCGCACGTGCTCGGGGGCCGCCGCGGGCACCGACAGGTCGACCGCCACGTCGGCACCGGCCTCGACGGCGCGCTCGACCGGGTCACCGCGACCGATGCGGGCCACGAGCTCGAGGTCGTCCGCGGCCTCCACCGCGGCGCACGCGGCGGTGCCCATGCGCCCGGCGGCCCCGAGGACGGCCACCCGCACGAGCGGTGCGGGCGCGCTCACGGGGCGACCGCGACCGGGTCGGTGGCGAAGGGGCCGACGACCGTGAGGTGGTGCGGCTGGGCCCACAGGTGCGCGGCCAGCTCCTGGACCTCCTCGGCGGTGACCGCCGCGGTGCGGGCGAGGAGGTCGTCCACGCCCAGGTACTCGCCGTGCACGAGCTCGGCCTTGCCCAGGCGCGACATCCGCGCCCCGGTGTCCTCCAGGCCCAGCACCGTGCCGCCGCGCACCTGCCCGATGGCGCGGGCCAGCTCGGCCTCCCCCACGCCGTCGGCGGCGAGGAGCTCCCACTGCTCGGCGAGCAGCGCGACGACCTCCGCGACCTTCCCGGGGGTGCACCCGGCGTAGAGGCCGAAGTACCCGGCGTCGGCGTACCCGGCGCCGAAGGAGTACACGGAGTACGCCAGCCCGCGCTTCTCGCGCACCTCCTGGAACAGCCGGCTGCTCATCCCGCCACCGAGCACCGCGTTGAGCACCGAGAGCACGTGCCGGCGGGGGTCGCTGGAGCGCAGCCCCAGGCCGCCGAGCAGCACGTTCGCCTGCTCGGTCGGCCGGTCCAGCGTGAGGACGCTGGTGGCCGGCGGCGGGGTGGCCGTCCCGGGGCCGGTGTGCCGGCGCGGCAGGGGAGCCGCCTCCGCCAGGTCGCCCCAGCCGGCCCGCTCCAGGGACGCCGCGACCAGGTCGCAGACCTGCTCGTGCTCGAGGCCGCCCGCGGCCGTGACGACGAGGCCGGGCGCGGTGTAGTGCTGGCGGTAGTGCTCCCAGACGGCGTCGCGCGGGACGTCGAGGATCGCCTGCGGGGTGCCGCCGATCGGGCGCCCGAGCGGGGTGCCCGTGCCGAAGACCTGCTCGGCGAAGCGCTCGTGCGCGACGTCGGCGGGGTCGTCGTCGTTCATCGCGAGCTCTTCGAGGATGACGCCTCGCTCGCTGGCCACGTCCTCCTCGGACAGCGTCGCCGAGGTGACCATGTCCGTGATGACGTCGACGGCCATCGGCAGGTCGGCGTCGAGCACGCGGGCGAAGTAGGTCGTGTGCTCCTTGCCGGTGGCCGCGTTGGACTCCCCGCCGACGGCGTCGAAGGCCTCGGCGATGTCCATGGCGCTGCGCCGCGCGGTGCCCTTGAAGAGCAGGTGCTCGAGGAAGTGCGTGGACCCGAAGTGGCCCGAGGCCTCGTCGCGCGAGCCCACGCCGACCCAGGTGCCCACCGTGACCGAGCGGACGCCCGGCACGGACTCGGTGAGGACCCGGACGCCTCCGGGGAGGACGCTGCGGCGCACGGTGGCGCCCGCGTCCTCCCCGGAGAGCGTGGAGGTCCCCGTCACCGTCAGCGGGAGGGGGACGACCGCCACGTCAGATGGCTGCCGCGGGAGAGTCGGTCGAGGCGTCCGAGCCGGCGCCGTCGGCGTCGCCCGAGGCGTCCTCGTCCGCGACGACCGGCGACAGGCTGAGCTTGCCGCGCGGGTCGATCTCGGTGATCTCCACCTGGACCTTCTGGCCCACGGACAGGACGTCGTCGACGTTCTCCACCCGCTTGCCGCCGACCAGGGCGCGCATCTTGGAGATGTGCAGGAGCCCGTCCTTGCCCGGGGTGAGGGAGATGAACGCCCCGAAGGCCGTGGTCTTGACCACGGTGCCCACGTAGCGCTCGCCGACCTCGGGCATGGTCGGGTTGGCGATCGCGTTGATCGCCGCTCGGGCCGCCTCGGCCGAGGGGCCGTCGGTGGCGCCGATGTACACCGTGCCGTCGTCCTCGATCGAGATGTCGGCGCCGGTGTCGTCCTGGATCTGGTTGATCATCTTGCCCTTCGGCCCGATGACCTCGCCGATCTTGTCGACCGGGACCTTGACCGCGATGACGCGCGGGGCGGTGTCGGCCATCTCGTCGGGGGCGTCGATCGCCTCGGCCATCACGCCGAGGATGTGCAGCCGGGCCTCGCGGGCCTGGGTCAGCGCGCCGGCCAGGACCGACGCGGGGATGCCGTCGAGCTTGGTGTCGAGCTGGATCGCGGTCACGAAGTCCTTCGTGCCGGCGACCTTGAAGTCCATGTCGCCGAAGGCGTCCTCGGCGCCGAGGATGTCGGTCAGCGCCGCGTAGCGGATCTCGCCGTCCACCGTGTCGGTGACGAGGCCCATCGCGATGCCCGCGACCGGAGCGCGCAGCGGCACGCCGGCGTTGAGCAGCGACAGGGTCGAGGCGCAGACCGAGCCCATGGACGTCGAGCCGTTGGAGCCCAGCGCCTCGGAGACCTGCCGGATCGCGTAGGGGAAGTCCTCGCGGCTGGGCAGCACCGGCATGAGCGCGCGCTCGGCGAGGGCGCCGTGGCCGATCTCGCGGCGCTTGGGCGAGCCCACGCGGCCGGTCTCACCGGTGGAGTACGGCGGGAAGTTGTAGTTGTGCATGTAGCGCTTGCGCGTCACCGGCGAGAGCGTGTCGAGCTGCTGCTCCATGCGGAGCATGTTCAGCGTGGTCACGCCCAGGATCTGGGTCTCGCCGCGCTCGAACAGGGCCGAGCCGTGCACGCGGGGCAGCACGTCGACCTCGGCGGAGAGCTGGCGGATGTCGCGCAGCCCGCGGCCGTCGATGCGGACGCCGTCGGTGAGGATGCGCTGGCGCACGAGGGACTTGTTCAGCGAGCGGAACGCGGCGCTGATCTCCTTCTCGCGGCCCTCGAACTGCGTGGCCAGCTGCGCCTTGACGGCGTCCTTGACCTCGTCGATGCGGGTCTCGCGCTCCTGCTTGCCGGCGATGGTCAGCGCGGCGGCCAGGTCGTCGCGCCCAGCGGCGGTCACGGCCTCGAGCACGTCGTCGCTGTAGTCGAGGAAGCGGGGGTAGTCCACCGTCTCCTTGGCGGCGGTGGCGGCGACCTGCGCCTGGGCCCGGCACAGCTCCGCGATGAAGGGCTTGGAGGCCTCCAGCCCCTGCGCCACGACCTCCTCGGTCGGGGCGCCGGCGCCGAGGGCGACCTTGTCCATCGCCGACTCGGTGGCCTCGGCCTCGACCATCATGATCGCGACGTCGTCGCCGACCACGCGGCCCGCGACGACCATCTCGAAGACGGCGTCCGGGATCTGGGAGTGCTTGGGGAAGGCGACCCACTGGCCGTCGATGAGCGCCACGCGGACGCCGCCGATCGGGCCGGAGAAGGGCAGGCCGGAGAGCTGGGTCGACAGCGAGGCGGCGTTGATCGCCAGCACGTCGTAGGCGTCGTCGGGGTGCAGCGCCAGGACGGTGATGACGACCTGGACCTCGTTGCGCAGCCCGGAGACGAAGGACGGGCGCAGCGGCCGGTCGATCAGGCGGCAGGTGAGGATCGCGTCGGTGCCGGGGCGGCCCTCGCGGCGGAAGAAGGAGCCGGGGATCTTCCCGGCGGCGTACATGCGCTCCTCGACGTCCACCGTGAGGGGGAAGAAGTCGAAGTGGTCCTTGGGCTGCTTGCCGGCCGTGGTGGCCGACAGGAGCATGGTCTCGCCGTCCAGGTAGGCGGAGACGGAGCCGGCGGCCTGGCGCGCGAGGCGACCGGTCTCGAACCGGACGGTGCGGGTGCCGAAGCGACCGTTGTCGATCGTGGCCTCGGCGAACGTGATCTCGGGACCCTCCACGGGTGCCCTCCTCTTCGGATCAGCCGGAGCTGGTCGCGGGCGGGACCGGCCTTCGATGGAGGCCCACGGGCGGCCACCGGCGGTTCGCGCCGGAGGGCGTCCCGGAGGCCACGACCGAGGACCGGCGCTGCGCGCCGCGCCGTCCGGCGGTGGGTGTTCGGGGTGGTGCTGGGTGGTGCCGCGTCGTGCTGGTGGTGCGGGGTGGTGCTGGGTGGTGCGGCGCGACCCCCTGGTCAGGGACCAGGGGGTCGCGGGGATCAGCGGCGGATGCCGAGCCGCTCGATGAGGGCGCGGTACCGGTTGATGTCCGTCTTGGCCAGGTACTGCAGCAGGCGGCGGCGCTGGCCGACGAGCAGGAGCAGACCACGACGGCTGTGGTGGTCGTGCTTGTGCTCCTTGAAGTGCTCGGTGAGGTCCTTGATGCGCTGGGTGAGCAGCGCGACCTGCACCTCCGGGGAGCCGGTGTCGCCCTCGGTCGTGGCGTACTCGGTCATGATGCGCTGCTTGGTGGCGGCGTCGAGCGGCATGGTGGCTCCTCGTGGGTCGTTGCGCGGTGCTCCGGGGCAGGTCCACCCGGGCTCTCTGGGTCCGCGGCCGTTCTGACGGCGCCATGATCCTAGCAGCGCGCGGGAGGGACGCCCTCCGCGAGGCGGCCGTCAGCCGCCCAGGACCTCGCGGCAGCGGGCCACGTCGGCGTCCATCTGGGTCACCAGCTCGGCCACGGACTCGAACCGCAGGGTCGGGCGCAGCCGCTCGACGAGGTCGAGCGCCACCCGCTCGCCGTAGAGGTCCAGGACGGCGGACTCGGCCGGCGTGACCAGCGCGTGCGCCTCGACGCGGCGCTCGAGGCCGTCGAAGGTGGGGTTCGTGCCGATCGAGACCGCGGCCGGCAGCACCCGGGGCGGGTCCGCCGGGCCGGCCGGCTCGGGCAGGTCCAGGCGCACCAGCCACCCGGCGTAGACGCCGTCCGCGGGCACGAGCACCTCGATGCCGTCGAGGTTGGCCGTGGGGTAGCCCAGCTCGCGGCCGCGGTGGTCGCCGTGGACGACGACGCCCTCGACCCGGTGCGCTCGCCCCAGCACCTGCGCGGCCCCGGCCACGTCGCCCTCGGCCAGCAGCTCGCGGGTCCAGGTGGAGGACCAGCGCCGGGCGCCGGCCCCGTGCTCGTCCTCGAGCACCACGACGTCGAAGCCGTGCTCGGCGCCGAGGGCCCGCATGGTGCCCAGGTCCCCGCTGTTGCGGTGCCCGAAGCGCACGTCCTGGCCGACGACGACCGCGGAGGCTCCGAGCGCCCGCACGAAGGTGTCGACGACGAAGCGCTCGGGGCTCCAGGACGCGAGCTCGCGGGTGAAGGCCATCTCCAGGACGGCGTCCAGGCCTGCCTCGGCGAGCAGGTCGAGCCGGTGCTCGGGGGTGGTCAGCAGCTCCGGCGCCCGCTCGGGGTGCAGCACGCGCAGCGGGTGGGGCGCGAAGGTGACCGCCACCGCGCGCGCGTCCCGCCGCCGGGCCTCGGCCACGAGCCGTGCCAGGACGCTGCGGTGGCCGCGGTGGACGCCGTCGAAGTTGCCGATCGCGACGACCGACGGCCCGTAGCCCTCCGGGACCTGCGACAGGTCGCGCCACCTCTGCACGCCGACAGTCTGGCCGGTGCCCGTCCCGGTCGCGGCGCGGGGTGCACCGGGGCACGCTGAGGACGTCCGCACCCACCGATCGAGGAGGACCGTGCCGTGGCCGGCATCGTCAGCAGGATCACCGCGTTCGCCCGCTCCCCCCAGGGCCAGCGGGTGATCACCACCGCCACGCGCAAGGCGCAGGAGCTCGCCCGCGACCCGAAGAACCGCGAGCGGATCCAGCAGCTGCGCGAGCGCGCAGGACGCCGGGGCCAGGGCGGCTCGGGCGGCTCCAGCTCGCCCCGTCCGGGGCTGTGACCCGGCTCAGGCCGGGTCGCTGAGCACGAGGACGGGGCGCACCGCCCCGTCGCGCTCGGCGACGAGCGCCACGAGGACGCCCTCCGGCGAGACCGCCGCGACCGGGTCCGGGCCCAGGCCCGCGGGAGCCAGTCGCTGGCCGTGCGCCAGGCGGCGCGCCTGCTCGGCGTCCACCTGCCAGAGCGGGAACGTCGGGCGGGCGGCCTCGACCATGCCCAGCAGGTGGGCGGGCACGCCGTCGCGCTCGAGCGCGTCGAGGTCGGCGGCGGCGTCCAGGCCGTAGCCGCCGACGCGGGCGCGGCGCAGGGCCGTGAGGTGGCCCCCGGTCCCCAGCGCGGCCCCGAGGTCGCGGGCCAGGGCGCGCACGTACGTGCCGGAGGTGCACTCGACCCGCACGTCGGCGTCCACGACGCCCAGCCCGTCCTCCTGCCCGCGGCGCACGGCGACCACCTCGAACGCGCGCACGGTCACCGGGCGGGCGGCCAGGGCGACCTCCTCCCCCGCGCGCACCCGGGCGTAGGCCCGCTGGCCGTCGACCTTGATGGCGCTGACCGCGCTGGGCACCTGCTGGAGGTCGCCGGTCAGGTCGGCCACCGCCGCGGCCAGGGCCGCGTCGTCGACCCCCGCGGCGTCGGCGCGCGAGAGCACCTCGCCCTCGGCGTCGTCGGTCACCGTCGCCGCGCCCAGGCGCACCGTCGCCAGGTACTCCTTGTCGGCGCCGACGAGGTGGGTCAGCAGCCGGGTGGCGCGCCCGAGCCCGAGGACCAGGACGCCGGTGGCCATCGGGTCGAGCGTGCCGGCGTGGCCCACCCTGCGGGTGCCGGCCAGGCGCCGGACCCGGGCGACGACGTCGTGGCTGGTCAGGCCGGCCGGCTTGTCGACGACGAGCAGGCCGTCAGGGCCGCCCGCGGCCTTCCTGCTCACCGGGCGACGGGCTCGTCGGCGCTGCCGCCGGGCTCGTCCTCGGAGCCCTCGTCCTCGTCCTCGTCCTCGTCGGAGTCCTCGTCGGAGTCCTCGTCGCCCACGGCCCCGAGGGGGTCCTCGTCGGCGTCGTCGTCGTCCTCGTCGGGGCGCTTGTAGGGGTCCGCCTCGCCGGCGTAGCTGGCACCGCGCGCCAGGGCCGCGACGGCGGCGTCCTGGGCGGCGGCGCGGGCGAGGAGGTCCTCCATCTGCGCCGCGGTCTCCGGGATGGCGTCGGCGAAGAACTCCAGGGTCGGGGTGAGCCGGACGCCGGTGCGCCGGCCGACCTCGGCGCGGATGACGCCCTTGGCGCTCTCCAGGGCCGCGGCCGTGGAGGCGCGGGCCTCCTCGTCGCCGAGGACGGTGTAGAAGACGCTGGCGTGCTGGAGGTCGCCGGTCACGCGGGCGTCGGTGACGGTGATGAAGCCCAGGCGCGGGTCCTTCACGCGGCGCTCCAGGGCCTCGGCGACGACCACCTTGATGCGGTCGGCCAGCTTGCGGGCACGGGCCTGGTCAGCCACGGGGTCCTCCTCGGTGGGTGGTGCTGCGGGTGCCGCCGCCCGGTGGGGGTGGCGGTCAGTCGTCGTCGCTGTCCGAGCGCACGCGGAGGCGGGCGGACAGCAGGTCGAGCTCGGGGTGGGCCGCCGCGGTGCGCTCGGCGGTCTCCAGGACGCGGCGGCAGTGGGCGGGGTCCGCCGCGACCACGGCGACGGAGACCTCCGCCCGGCGGTGCAGGTCGAGGTGCCCGGTCTCGGCCACGGCGACGTCGAGCCGCTTGAGCTCGGCGACCAGGGGGCGCACGACCGAGCGCTTCTGCTTGAGCGACCTCACGTCGCCGAGGAGCAGGTCCAGGACCAGCGTGCCGACGTGCACGGCGCACCCTCCTCAGCGTCGTGCGTGATCATGGGATCCCGCCCCAGGAGCGGGGCGGGATCCCATGATCACGGTGCGGGGGTCGTGCGGGGGGACCTCAGGCGCGGGGCTTCTCCCGCATCTCGAAGGTCTCCACCACGTCGCCCTCCTGGATGTCGTTGAACGAGCCGAGGCCGATGCCGCACTCGAAGCCCTCGCGGACCTCGGTCGCGTCGTCCTTGAACCGTCGCAGCGACTCGATGGCGAGGTCGTTGCCGACCACGACACCGTTGCGCAGGAGCCGCGCCTTGGCGTTGCGGCGGATGAGCCCGCTGCGCACCAGGGCACCGGCGATGTTGCCGAACTTCGAGGAGCGGAAGACCTCGCGGATCTCCGCGGTGCCCAGCTGCACCTCCTCGTACTCCGGCTTGAGCATGCCGCGCAGCGCGAGCTCGACGTCCTCGATCGCGGCGTAGATGACCGAGTAGTACCGGATGTCGACGCCCTCGCGCTCGGCGAGGTCACCGACCCGCTCGGCCGGCCGGACGTTGAAGCCGATGATCACGGCGTTGTCGACCGTGGCCAGGTTGACGTCGTTCTGGGTGATCGCACCCACGCCGCGGTGGATGATCCGCAGCTCCACGTCGTCGCTGACCTCGATCTTCAGCAGCGCGTCCTCCAGCGCCTCGACCGAGCCGGACCCGTCGCCCTTGATGATCAGGTTCAGGGTCTCGACCTTGCCGGCGGCCAGGGCCTCGTTGAGGTCCTCGAGGCTGATCCGCTTGCGGCGCTTGGCCAGGCTGGCCGCGCGCTGGGCGGACTCGCGGCGCTCGGCGATCTGCCGCGCCGTCCGGTCGTCCGGAGCCACCAGGAAGGTGTCACCGGCGCCGGGCACCGCGGTGAGGCCGAGGACGAGGACCGGCCGGGACGGCGTCGCCTCCTCCACCGTGACGCCGTGCTCGTCGAGCATGGCGCGCACGCGGCCGAAGCCGTTGCCGGCCACGATCGCGTCGCCGACGCGCAGGGTGCCGGACTGGACCAGCACCGTGGCGACGGGGCCGCGGCCCTTGTCCAGGTGCGCCTCGATCGCGACGCCGCGAGCGTCCTTGTCGGGGTTGGCCCGCAGGTCCAGCGCGGCGTCGGCGGTGAGCAGGACGGCCTCGAGGAGGTCGTCGATGCCCTGCCGCTTCAGCGCGCTGATCGGCACGAACATGGTGTCGCCGCCGTACTGCTCGGCCACCAGGTTGTACTCGGTCAGCTGCTGCATGACCTTGTCGGGGTTGGCCCCCTCCTTGTCGATCTTGTTGATCGCCACGACGATCGGGACGCCGGCCGCCTGGGCGTGGTTGAGCGCCTCGATGGTCTGGGGCATCACGCCGTCGTCGGCCGCGACCACGAGGATCGCGATGTCGGTCACCTGGGCACCGCGGGCGCGCATGGCGGTGAACGCCTCGTGGCCCGGGGTGTCGATGAAGGTGATCGCGCGCTCGACGCCCTCGTGCTCGGTGCTCACCTGGTAGGCGCCGATCGCCTGGGTGATGCCGCCGGACTCCCCCGCCACCACGTCGGTGGAGCGGATGGCGTCCAGCAGCTTCGTCTTGCCGTGGTCGACGTGGCCCATGACGGTGACCACCGGAGGACGCGCCTCCAGCTCGTCGTCGCCCTCGCCCTCGAGCTCGGCGTCCAGGTCGATGTCGAAGCCGGCGAGGAGCTCGCGCTCCTCGTCCTCCGGCGAGACGACCTGGATGTCGTAGCCCAGCTCGGAGCCGAGCAGGCGGAAGGTGTCCTCGTCCAGGGACTGGGTCGCCGTGGCCATCTCACCGAGGTGGAACAGCACCGTGACCAGGCTGGCGGGGTTGGCGTCGATCCGGTCCGCAAAGTCGCTCAGCGACGCGCCGCGGGGCAGGCGGACGACGGTGGTGCCGTCGCCGCGCCGGACCTGGACGCCGCCGACCGACGGCGCCTGCATGGCCTCGAACTCCTGGCGCTTCGCGCGCTTGGACTTCCGGCCCCGGACGGGACGGCCACCGCTGCGGCCGAACGCGCCCTGCGTGCCGCCGCGACCGCGGCTGCCCTTGCCGAAGCCGCCGGTGGGCGGACCACCGGGACGGCCGGCGCCACCGGCACCGGCGCCAGCACCGGCGCCACCCGGACGGCCGGGAGCACCCGGACGGCCCGGAGCACCACCGCGGGCGGGAGCGCCCGGACGGCCGACGGCGGAGCGCCCGGGCATCATGCCCGGGTTGGGGCGGGGACCACCCGGACGCGGACCGCCCGGACGGGGGCCGCCGGGACGGTCACCGGCACCGGCAGCGCCGGTGGGGGCACCCGGAGCTGCGCCCGGGGCCTGCGGGCGAGGACCACCGGGCCGGGGCATGCCCTGGCTGGTGGCGAAGGGGTTGTTGCCCGGGCGCGGGGCACCCGGACGCGGCGCGCCGGAGCCGCCGGGGCCACCGGAGCGCGGCATCCCCTGGCTGGGCGCGAACGGGTTGTTGCCCGGACGGCCGCCACCGGGGCGGGGAGCACCCGCACCGGGGGTGGCGCTGCCCGGAGCGCTGGGCGCCGCCGGGGCCGGAGCACCGGTGCCGCCGGCAGCGGCGGGACGCGGCGCCCCCGGACGGGCCGGGGACTCCGGACGCCCGGTGGAGCGGGGGCCGGCCGGAGCGGCGGGGGCCGCCG
>NZ_JBZYWI010000068.1:0-16259 GCF_058932755.1 Quadrisphaera sp. DVD1 | reverse complement strand
TGGCGCGAGCCGCTGCCCGGCGAGGTGGGAGGGGCCGGCGGCACGACGGCGCTGGCCCAGGCGGGCGACGTCCTCGGCTTCCTCGTCGGCGACGAGACCGTCTCGGCCGCCCGCAGCGGGGCCTGGGTGCGGCTCAGCACCGCCCGCGGCCACGTGCTGGCCCGCCCGCCGCTGCTCGGCTGACCCCATCTCGTCGTGATCATGGGATCCCCGGTCCTGCGAGGCGCGGGGATCCCATGGTCACGGGGGGGTGTCAGGCGCGCAGCCAGGCGGTCGCGTTCGCCGGCAGGGCCTGGACGCCGTCCGGGCCGGTGACGGGGTCGGCGCTGCACAGCAGCACCTCGGCGCCCGCGGGCAGGGACAGCGGCTCGTCGCCGAAGACCGTGACGACGAGCACCCCGCCGCCCTCGCCGGTGGTGAGGGCCAGGACGTCGTCCCCGGCACGGGACCCGGACGCGGGCAGGTCCACCCACGCCAGGTCGGCCGTGGCCAGCGCGAGCTCGCGGCGCAGGCGCAGCGCCGCCCGGTACAGCTCGAAGGTCGACCCGGGCACGCCGCGCTGGACGTCCACGGCGTAGCGGGCGTAGTCCTCCGGCTGCGGCAGCCACGTGCGCCCGCTCGGCCCGAAGCCGTAGCCGGGGGCGTCGTGCTGCCAGGGCAGCGGCACGCGGCAGCCGTCGCGGCCGGTCTCGACGCCTCCGGTGCGGGCGAAGGTGGGGTCCTGGCGCACGTCGGCGGGCATGGTCGTGTGCTCGGGCAGCCCGAGCTCCTCGCCCTGGTAGACGTAGGCCGAGCCCGGCAGCGCGAGCATGAGCAGGGTGGCCGCCCGCGCCCGCGCCTGGCCCAGGGCCTCGTCGGGCTGGGGGTCGTGGGCGGCGATCCCGTTCGGTCGCGGGGTGCCCGCGGGCAGCCCCAGGCGCGAGGCGTGGCGCACGACGTCGTGGTTGCTCAGCACCCACGTGGTCGGCGCGCCGACCTCGCTGTTGGCCGCCGCGGTGCGGGTGATGACGTCGCGCACCTCCGGCGCCGACCACGCGGTGTCGAGGTACTCGAAGTTGAAGGCCTGGTGCATCTCGTCCGGGCGCACGTAGGCGGCGAGGCGCTCCGCGGGAGCGACCCACGCCTCGGCGACGAGCACCCGCTCGCCCTCGTAGGAGTCGAGGATCCGCCGCCAGGAGCGGTAGATCTCGTGGACCTCGTCGCGGTCCCACATCGGGGCGCGCACGCCGTCCGGGTCCACCCGCAGCGGGGAGTTCGGCCGGTCCCAGTCCGGGAGCGCGGGGTCCTTGACCAGGCCGTGCGCGACGTCCACCCGGAAGCCGTCGACGCCGCGGTCGAGCCAGAACCGGAGCACGTCCTCGATCCGCTCGCGCACGACGGGGTTCGACCAGTCGAGGTCGGGCTGCTTGGTGTCGAACAGGTGCAGGTACCACTGGCCGGGCGTGCCGTCGGGCTCGGTGACCCGCTCCCACGCCGGGCCGCCGAAGACGCTCACCCAGTCCGTGGGCGGCAGCTCGCCGCTCTCGCCCCTGCCGTCGCGGAAGAGGTACACCGCCCGCTCGGGGCTGCCCGGCCCGGCGGCGAGCGCCGCCTGGAACCAGGGGTGCTCGTCGGAGGTGTGGTTGGGCACGAGGTCGACGATGATCCGCAGCCCCAGCTCGTGGGCGCGGGCGATCATCGCGTCGGCGTCCGCGAGGGTGCCGAAGACGGGGTCGACGTCGGTGTAGTCGGCGACGTCGTACCCGGCGTCGGCCTGCGGCGAGGTGTAGAAGGGGCTCAGCCAGACGGCGTCCACGCCGAGCTCGACGAGGTGGTCCAGCCGCGCGGTGATGCCGGGCAGGTCGCCCACGCCGTCGCCGTCGGAGTCCGCGAACGAGCGCGGGTACACCTGGTAGATCACGGCGGTGCGCCACCACTCGCGACCGGTGGACGAGGGGGGCTGGAGCGGGCTGGGGGAGGTCTGCGTCACGGGGGTCGAGCGTAGGCGCGCCGCCGGACGCCGCCGGGGGGCGGGGGCGCCCGGCCGTGGCTACCGTCGGCACCGGTGGCGAGAGGCGTCACCGGCGAGGAGGCACGACGTGATCACGGTGGGCAACATCCGCGAGTGGAGCGGGCAGAACGTCCTGTCCGCGGACGGCGACAAGGTCGGCAAGCTCGAGTCCGTCTACGTGGACACGACCACCGACGAGCCGTCGTTCGCGACCGTCACCGTGGGCCTGATCAACCACAAGCTGATCTTCGTCCCGCTGACCGACGCCGTCGTCGGGCCCGACTACGTGCGGATCACCGTGACGAAGGACGCCGTGCGCACCGCTCCGGCGATCGAGGTGGACGGCGAGCTGCTGGCCACCGACGAGCCGGCGGTCTTCGCCCACTACGGCCTGGCGTACGCGAGCGGCCCCGGCGGCGCGCGCCGCCTGGCCCGCCGCTGAGGCAGCGCGGGACCTGGACCCGCCGCGCACCGGCGGGAGCGCGGCGGGTCAGTCGTCGAAGGTGTTGAGCAGGCTGTGCGCGGCCCGCTCCAGGTAGTCCCACAGCAGGTCCTGCTGCAGCGGGGGCAGCCCCAGCTGCGTCACCGCCTCGTGCATGTGGCGCAGCCAGGCGTCGCGCGCGGCGGGACCGATCCGGAAGCCGGCGTGGCGCATCCGCAGGCGCGGGTGGCCGCGCTGCTCGGAGTACGTGCCCGGCCCGCCCCAGTACTGCTCCAGGAAGAGGGTCAGGCGCTCGCGGGCCGGGCCGAGGTGCTCCTCGGGGTACATGGGGCGCAGCAGCGGGTCCTGTGCGACGCCCTCGTAGAAGCGGTCGACCAGGCGCACGAACGTCTCGTGGCCCCCCACGGCCTCGAAGAAGGTCTGCTGCTCGGCGGCCACGGCGCGCCCGATGCGCAGGCCCGGGCGCGCGCCGGGGGAGGGGAGCTCGCTCACGCCCCCATCATCCACCAGGCGCGCCGAGGGCCGGCCTACCGCTGGCGGCCGCGGTCCTGGCGCAGCCGCTCCAGCTCCGGCTGGGGGTGCAGCACGTTGCCCGAGGAGTTCGGGCGCGTGCGCCGGGTGAACCCGATGAGCTTCAGCGCCGGCCCGACCGCGGCGTCGAACAGCGCCGGGAAGAAGGTGAAGCCGGCGAGCATGAACGGGTTGCCCCAGCCGACGCTGAGGTGGCGGTGCGGGCGCTCGACGGCGTGCAGCACCTTGGCCGCGACGTCCTCGGGGGAGACCACGGGCGACGGCGGCCGGTTGCGCTGGCCCATGACGGTGGCGGCCTGGTCGTAGATCGGGGTGTCGACACCGCCGGGGAGCACCGCGGTGACCTTGACGTCCCGCAGGTCGCGGTTCTCCTGCTGGAGCACGCGCACCAGCCCCTGCACGGCGAACTTGCTCGTCACGTAGGCGCCCATCCACGGGACGGCGACCTTGCCGAGCAGCGAGCTGACGACGACGAGCGTGCCCGACTCCTGCGCCCGGAAGATCCGGATCGCGGCCCGGCAGACCCGGGTGGCGCCGAGGACGTTCGTGGCGATGACGCCGTCGAAGACCTCCAGCGGCACCTCCTCGATCCGGCCGTAGGCGACGACGCCGGCGTTCTGCACCACGACGTCGAGGCGCCCGAAGGTGGCCACCGCGGCGTCGGCCGCGGCCTGCACCGCGTCGTCGTCGCGGATGTCGAGCGGCGCCAGGAGGACGGCGGCGGCGCCGGCCTCCTCGCACAGGGCGCGGACGTCGTCCAGCACCTCGTCGGCGCGGCTGGAGAGCACGAGGCGGTCGCCGCGCGCGGCGCAGGCCAGGGCCACGGCCCGGCCGATGCCGCTGGAGGCGCCGGTGATCCACACCACCCGGCCCTCGCGCAGGCTCTGGGGGGCGGGGCGGGCGCTGTTCAGCACGTCACGAAGCGGCACGGGTGGGTCTCCATCGGGGCTCGGTCTCGTCGTGGGCCACGGCCTCGGCGGCGGAGGCGATGTTGCGCTGCATCCCGCCGAAGACGACGCCGTGGAAGGGCTTGATCGCCTGCCAGTACAGGAACCCGCTGAGGCCGCGGGGGTGGAACAGGGCGCGCTGGCGGAAGACGGTGCGCCCGGCGTCGTCGGTCTCGACGCACAGGTCCAGCCAGGCCAGGCCGGGCAGGCGCATCTCGGCGCGCAGCCGCAGCAGCCGGAGGTCCTGGACCTCCTCCACCCGCCACCAGTCCAGGGCGTCGCCGACCGCGAGGTCGTCGGGGTCCACCCGGCCGCGGCGCAGGCCCGGCCCGCCGACGAGGCGGTCCAGGAGACCCCGCACCCGCCATCCCAGCGACCACGAGTACCAGCCGTGCACCCCGCCGATGCCCTCGACGACCTGCCAGAGCTGCTCGGGGGTGGCCTGCACGACGCTCGCGCGGTCGTCGACGTAGAGGGCGCCGCCGGCCCAGTCGGGGTCGCTGGGCAGCGGGTCGCTGGGCGCCCCGCGCGTCAGCGCCGAGCGCCAGGACGTCACGACCTCGAGGTCGTGCACGCGCTTGAGCGCCAGCGTGATCGCCTCGTCGACGCCGAGCAGCCCCTCGGGCGGGTCGGGCACGTAGCGGCGGACGTCGTCCTCCTTGACCACCACCTCGTGGATGATCGACTCCACGAGCGGCCGGGCGATGCTGATCGGCACCGGCGTGACGAGGTTGATCCAGTGGCTGGACAGGCCCGGGGTGAGCACCGGCGTGGGGATCACCCGCCGCGGCGGCAGCCCGGCCACGGCGGCGTAGCGCTGCATGAGGTCGAGGTAGGTGACGACGTCGGGGCCGCCGATGTCGAAGCCGCGGTTGACCTCGCGCGGCATGGTCGCCGACCCGACGAGGTAGCGCAGGACGTCGCGCACGGCGATCGGCTGGATCCGGTTGGCCAGCCAGCGCGGGCGCACGATGAGCGGCAGCCGCTCGGTGAGGTAGCGGAGCATCTCGAAGGACGCCGACCCGGAGCCGATGATGACCGCCGCGCGCAGCACGGTCGTCGGCACGCCGGAGGCCAGGAGGATCTCCTCGACCTCCTTGCGGCCCTGCAGGTGCGGGGACAGCTCGGTGTCGTGCGGGTACAGCCCGCCGAGGTAGACCAGGCGCGAGGCGCCGGCCTCGCGGGCCGCGGTGCCGAAGGTCAGCGCCATCCGGCGGTCCTTGGCCTCGAAGGCCCGGCCGGTGTTGAGGGAGTGCAGCAGGTAGTAGGCGACGGCGACGCCTTCGAGGGCCCGGGCCACCGCGGCGGGGTCGGTGGCGTCGGCCTCGACCACCTCGACGTCGGCGTACCAGTCGCGCTCGGCCAGGCGGCGAGGGTCGCGGACCATCACCCGCACCCGGTGCCCGGCGGCGAGCAGCTCGGGCACCAGCCGCCCGCCGATGTAGCCGGTGACGCCCGTGACCAGCACCAGCCCGTCGCCCGTGCCGTCCTCCGCCATGCCGTCATCGTGGGTGCGCCCGGGGGGCGGCGCACCCCCAGGTGACCCAGGTCACCGTGCTGCGCCGGCGCAGCCCTCCAGCACGTCGGCCAGGGCCCGGGGGCGGCTGAGCGCCACGCAGTGCCCGGCTCGCACCTCGTCGGGGGCGACCCCGAGGCGCTCGGCCGTCACCCGGCGCAGGAACGGAGCGGGGAAGAGCCGGTCCTCCGTGCAGACCACCGAGCGGGTGCGGACGGCGGGCAGCGCCTCAAGGGGCCACGGAGCGCTGTACGCGGCCTCGGACTCGCCGCGGGCCCTGCTCATCGCCTCCTCGGCCAGGGCGCGCGGCACGTCGTGGTAGTAGGCGACGAACGGGTCGTCGGCGCCCGTCAGGCCGCCGTCCCGGCGGGCCTGCGCGGCCACGGCCTGCGGGTGGCCGGTGCTGGCCCACCAGTCCGCCGGCCTCTCGCCGGGCGCCGGGATCATCGCGGCGACGAAGACGAGCGCCGTGACCGGCGCCCGCGCGGCGACCAGCGCGGCCGTGAACCCGCCGTACGACTGGCCGACGACGACCGGATCCCGCCGGTCGCCGACGGCGTCGAGGACGACGTCGGCGTAGTCCTGCAGGGTCGCCGTGTCGTCGTCGCAGGGCAGGTCGGGCGCCACCGCCTCGTGCCCGCGCGCCTGCAGCTCCGCCTGGACGAGGTGCCAGTACCAGCCGACGTCGCCTCCTCCGTGGACCAGCGCGAACACCGCCACGGGCACGCACCTCCGCCGGTGCCGGCGCGGCGCCGGGTCTGCTGGCGAGGCGCTCGCGCGGCCCCTCGCAGGGCCTACCGGGTCAGACGGCGCAGCAGCGCCGGACTCATCGCTGGGCGGAGCGGGTCAGCGGGGCCGAGTGCTGCGCGACCCAGGTGACGAGCTCGTGCGCGGGCATCGCCCGCGCGTGGAGCCAGCCCTGCGACACGTCGCAGCGCAGGTCGGCCAGCCGTCTCAGGGTGGGCTCGTCCTCGACCCCCTCGGCGACCACGCGCAGCCCGAGGGCGTGCGCCAGGTCGACCGTGCTCGCGGTGATCGCCGCGGCCCGAGGGTCGTCGAGCAGGTCGACGATGAACGAGCGGTCGAGCTTGAGCTCGGTGAAGCGCAGCCGGTGCAGCTGCGCCAGGGACGACCAGCCGGTCCCGAAGTCGTCGATGCTCATCTCCACGCCGAGGTCGGCCAGGTCGGCCAGCACCGCCGCCGTGCGGTCGTCGTCGCGGACGAGGACCGACTCGGTGATCTCCAGCACGAGGCGCGACGGGGGCAGCCCGTGCTCGAGGAGCAGCTCCGCGAGCTCACCGGGCAGCGCGCGGTCGGCCAGGTTGGTCGCGGACACGTTGACGGAGACCCGCAGGTCGAGGCCCTCGGCCCGCCACAGCGCCGCCTGGCGGGCGGCCTGGGCCAGCACGCAGGAGGTCAGCGCGCCCATGAGGCCGTGCCCCTCGGCCGCGGGCAGGAACTCCGCCGGCCCGAGCAGGCCGCGGTCCGGGTGCTGCCACCGCACCAGGGCCTCGACGCCGACCACCTCGCCGGTGGCGACGTCCAGCTGGGGCTGGTGGTGCAGCACGAGCTCACCCCGGGCCATCGCGGCCCGCAGCTGCTCGGCCGTCTCCAGGCCCGGCCGGGCGACGGCGTGCCGGGCGCGGTCGTAGACCGCCGAGCCACCGCCGGAGCGCTTGGCGTCGTACATCGCGGCGTCGGCGGACCGGAGCAGGTCGGCGCCGTCGCGGCCGTCCCAGCGCTCGGGGGAGTGGACGGTGACGCCGGCGCTGCACCCCACGTGGACCACCGCGGAGCCCAGCGCGTAGGCGGGTTCGAGCGCCTCGGTGAGCCGCACGCCCCACGCCTCGACGGCGTCGGCGCCCGCACCGGCGTCGGCCTCGAGCGGTGAGACGACCGCGAACTCGTCACCGCCCAGCCGACCCACGAGCGGGGCCAGGAGCGAGGAGGGCGCCGACGTCGCGGAGCCGGAGGGGCCGGGGACGCGCCTCAGACGGCGTCCGACCTCGACCAGCAGCGCGTCGCCGGCGGCGTGGCCGAGGCCGTCGTTGACCTCCTTGAACCGGTCGAGGTCGATGAGCGCGAGCGAGAAGGCGCCGCCCTCGGCGACGAGCGCGTCGAGCCTCTGCAGGACCCCGCGGCGGTTGGCGAGCCCGGTGAGCTCGTCGGTCACCGCCTCCTCCCGGCTGACGGCGAGCTGCGCCACCTCGCTGAGGTTGAGCAGCAGGCGCGTCGCGGCGCCCGCGATGCTCAGGGCCGCCGTGGCGGAGACCCACGGGTCGACTCCCGCTCCACCGGGCAGCAGGCCGCCGGCGAGCAGGACCGCCGCGGCGAGCAGGAGCACCCCGTAGGCGCCGACGGTCGCCGAGGCGGCGTCCAGCGCGCGCGGCGCCGCGACCTCGGTGCGCTGGGCCGCGGCCAGCGCGACGCAGGAGGCGGCCACCGCCCAGGCCGCGCCGGTGCCGGGGACGGCCGTGCCGCTGCCGGCCCCGACGGCCAGGCAGGTGCCCCCGACGAGCGCTGCGGCGCACCCGAGGACGAAGAGCCACGCGGTGCGGTCGCGGCCGCCGACCATCATCGCGGTCGACAGGGCCGTGCCGGTCAGGGTGATCGCCGCGGCGGAGGCGGCCAGGACGGGCTGCAGCTGCCACCACGGCAGGTCGACGGCGCTGCCGGAGTGGTGCACCAGCAGGCCCAGCAGCGCCTGCCCGGCCAGCACGGCGCTCACCGCGTTGAGCAGGTCACCGGGGTCGGAGGAGTGGGTGCGCGTGAGGTTCCAGCGCACGAGGGCGCTGTAGACGGTCAGCCCCGTCGGGAGCACCGCCAGGGCCACGAGCCAGGAGGGGGCCACTGCTGCGGAGGTGGTCTGGACGAGGAGCGGGTGGGCCGCCACGGCGGCGCCGACCACGACGACGAAGAGCGCCACCGCGCGCCACAGGCGGCGGTCGGGACCGCCGCGGCGGGCGCGGCCGACGACGAGCGCGCTGGTCGCGAGCCACACCGCCGCCCAGGCGAGCGGGAGTGCCGTGCCGGCCAGCGGCGAGGCGAGCGGCACCGGCGAGGCCCACGGGTGTCCCCCGAGGTCGGTGCCGGCGCAGGCGAGGGCCGCCAGCGCGACCACGGCCAGGAGCCGCGGCTGCGCGGCGGGACGGGCGGACCGGGACGCTCGTCGACGGACCAGCACGCGCCGCACCGCCCCTCCCGCGCCCGCCCGCCCGGACGGCGGGACCACGGGAGTCATCGGCGCCGGTGGGCGACGGGTTGAGCCGCCGCGGCACACGGGCTCACGTCGTGGCGCCGCGGTGGGCCCTCCGCGTACGGTCATCTCGTGGCGCCGACGCGAGCGAGCAGCACGCCGGTGGGGCCCGTCCTGGCGCTGTCGCTCGCCGTGGGCGCGGCGGCCTCGTTCACCGCCAGCGCGGCGGTCGGTCCCCTCGACGCGGGGGGCGAGGACCTGTTCGTCGGGACGTGGCTCCTGGGCTGGGTGCTCCTCTGCTGGGCGTCGCTCGTCGGTGGCGCGTCCGCCGTCCCGCTCCTCCGGCGCGCGGTGGCGCGGCAGCCCGTGTCGCGCTCCGGTGCCGCTCTCCTCGGCGCGACCCTCGCGCTCGTCGCGGCCGTGGTGTGGACGCATCCGCTCTGGGGGTCTGGATCGGGGTCCGGATCGGGGTCCGGGGCCTGACCGGGGTCCGCGCGGTCAGAGGCCGGAGCGGTCGGCGATGTCGACGGTGCGTGAGGCCTCGGTCTCCCCGGGCGGCGGGGGGTCGCGGCGGTCCTGCTGGGTCGGGGCCTCCGGGGCGGTCGACCCGGACGCCGGAGCGCCGTCCTCGCGCTCGGAGCGCAGCCACACCGTCTGCTGGGGGAAGGGGATCTCCACGCCCTCGCGGTCGAAGCGCGCCTTGATGCGGCGGCGCATCTCCCGCGCCACCTTCCACTGCTCCAGCGGCACGGTCTTGACCACCAGGCGCACGACGACCGAGCCCGGCGCGAGGGCCTCCACGCCCCACACCTCCGGCTCCTCGAGCACGAGGTCGCTCCAGTCGGGGTCGGTGAAGAACTCCTGCGCGATCTCGCGCAGGAGGTCCTGCACGCGGGTGACGTCCTCGCCGTAGGCGACGTTGACGTCGAGCACCGCGCGCGCCCAGCCCTGGGACTGGTTGCCCACCCGCAGGATCTCGCCGTTGCGCACGTACCAGACGGTGCCGTCGACCGCCCGCACCCGCGTCACACGCAGGCCGACGGCCTCGACCGTGCCGTTGGCGTCGCCGAGGTCGACGACGTCCCCGACCCCGTACTGGTCCTCGAGGATGAGGAAGATCCCGGACAGGAAGTCCTTGACGAGGGTCTGGGAGCCGAAGCCGAGCGCGACGCCGAGCACCCCCGCGCCGGCGATCAGCGGGGCGAGGTTGATGCCGAAGACGCCGAGCACGAGCAGGAGCACGGTCACCCAGATCACGGCCGTGGTGGTGCTCTGCAGCACCGACCCGACCGTGCGGGCGCGCTGGGCGCGCCGCTCGCCGGCGAACGGCGCCAGGTCGATGGCCACGCCCGCCCGCGGGTCGGCGTCGGCGGTCGTGGCGCTCCCGGGGCGGGAGCCCACCCCCGTCTCGCCGGCCGCGATCCGCTCGGTGAGCCGGCTGATCGCCCGCCGCAGCAGCCAGCGCAGGGCCAGCCCGAGCGCGACGATCAGCAGGATCTGCAGGACCGTGGCCCCGTACCCGGTGAGCGCCCGCGCCAGCCGGTCGTCCAGCCCCCAGCCGCGGAGCAGCCCGCAGACGCTGCCGTCGTCGATGAGGCAGGGGGTCTCGATCCGGTCGTTGGCCCGGTCCAGCGCGCTCTCGCCCTCGACCGCGGTCGCGGAGGGGGAGGGGCTCGGCGTCGGGGTCGCAGCGGCGGCCAGCAGGCGGGTCAGCACTCAGCTCCTCGCAGGGTCGGTGACCGGGGTGGTCAGGTCCAGGCCGGTGGCCCGGGCGGCGAAGCACAGGACGTCGGCGGTGAGCTCGACGGTGCGCGAGACGGCGCGGGCGCCGTGCCCGACGTCCGCCTCGCGGCGCAGGAGCACCGGTGCCCGCTCGAAGGGGGAGGTCGTGGCGTGCTGCAGCGCCGCGCACAGCTTGCGCGCGTGCAGCGGGTCGACGCGGGTGTCGCCGTCGAAGACGGTGAAGAGCACCGCCGGGTAGGCCGTGCCCTCGCGCACCGCGTGGTACGGGGAGTAGTCGTGCAGCCAGGCCAGCTGCTCGGCGTCGGTGGCGTCGCCGTACTCCGGCGCCCACGTCGCTCCCAGCCCGTGCAGCTGGTAGCGCACCATGTCGAGCAGCGGGGCCGAGCAGATGACCGCGCCGAGCTGCTCGGGGTGCTGGGTCAGCGCGGCGCCCACGAGCAGCCCGCCGTTGGAGCCCCCCGAGGCGGTGAGCTGCGCGGGCGTCGTCCAGCCGCCGTCGACCAGCGCCGCGGCGCACGCGGAGAAGTCGTCGAAGACGTTCTGCTTGGCGCCCAGCATGCCGGCGCGGTGCCAGTCCTCGCCCTCCTCCCCGCCGCCGCGCAGGCTCGCGGTGACGTAGGCGCCGCCGGCCTCCACCCAGGCCAGCGCCGTGGCGGAGTACCCGGGGGTGAGGGTGATCCCGAAGCCGCCGTAGCCGTAGAGCACGGTCGGGCAGGGCCGGTGGGGGCGGCCGTGGGCGTCCAGGGCGTCGGCGCGGGCGACGGCGATCATCCGCACGGTCGTGCCGTCGGCGCTCGTGGCCTCCAGCTGGCGGGCCACCACCGGCGGCACGCGCACGCGGCCGGGGGGCTCGGCCTCGACGACGAGCTCACCGGTGCGCGCGTCCCAGCGGTGCACCCGGGGCAGGGTGGTGGCGTCGGTGTAGGTGAACCAGGCCTCGTGCCCGCCCTCGGGGCGGGTCAGCAGCGCGCCGACCGTGCCCAGGCCCGGCAGGGCCACGTCGCCGAGCGCCGTGCCGTCGGCGAGGTCGTGGACGCTCACCTGCGACAGGGCGTGCCGCGTCCAGCAGGCCAGGAGCAGGGGCCGCTGCAGCTCCGGACCGTCGAGGAGGGCGTAGTCCTCCAGGACGGCGTCCGGGCGCTCGGGCAGCAGGTCGCGCCAGTGCTCGGGGCCGGGACGCTCCGGCTCGGTCACGGCGAGGCGGCCGCGGGGGGCGCCCAGGTCGGTCGCCACGTACAGCCGCCCGTCGCGGCCCACCCCGGCGCCGGTGCGCGCGTCCAGGCCCTCGGCGACCGGCACCAGGTCCGGGACGCCGTCCGCGCCGCGGGCCGCCGCCAGGTCGCCGAGCCAGACGTCGGTGCGCGGCGCCGTGCCCACGGCCGCCGAGACCGACAGCCAGCGCCCGTCGCGGGAGACCGAGACGCCGTAGTAGCTCGTCACCGGGCGGCCGGCGCCGAAGACCTCGACGTCGGTGCTCGGGTCGGTGCCGACCCGGTGCAGCCAGACCCGGCGGTGGTACTGCGCCTCGGCCTCGGGCACCAGCGAGGGGTCGAGGCGGCGGACGTAGAAGAAGCGCTCGCCACCGGGCAGCCACGCCACGGCGGTGTAGCGCACGCGGTCGACCGGGCCGTCGACGACCTCGCCGGTCGCGACGTCGAGCACGCGGAGCGAGCTCTCCTCGCGCCCGCCCTCGGAGAGCTGGTAGGCGAGCAGGTCGCCCTCGATCGACGGCTGCCAGGAGTCCAGGGTGGTCAGGCCGCTGGGGTCGAGCGCCAGGGGGTCGACGAGCACGCGCTCGCGGGGCTCATCCCCCTCACCGCCGTCCTCGCCGCCGGGCTCGCTGACGAGCAGCAGCGGGTGGTCGCGGTCGCCGGTGCGCCGGGTGGAGAAGCGGCGCCGCCCGCGCCAGACCGGCGGCCCCACCGAGCCCGCCGAGAGCAGCTCGGCCAGCCGCGCGGCCACGCCCTCGCGCTCGCTCCAGGTGGCGCGGGCGGCGGTGAACAGCGCGTCCTGGGCGGCGGACCACGCGCGCGTGCGCGGGTCGTCGGCGTCCTCGAGCCAGCGGTAGGGGTCGGCCACGGCGCGCGCGGGCGCCGAGGCCGGGAGGTCCTCGACGAGGTCCAGCCGCGGGGCCGGCGGGTAGGCGGCCGCGGGGCCCGGCTGGTGCGCCGGCGGGTCGGTCGGCAGGTCGGGTGGCACGGACGCCGAGCCTACGGTCCGGGTGCGGGAGCCGCCGCTGCGGAGGAGGCTCTGGGAGGATCTGCGCGAGCCCCGCACGGAGACAGCACCGACCCACCGGAAGAACCACCGAACAGGAGCCCCGCCGCGTGAGCGACAGCCCGCACGCCGACCACCCTTCCGAGCGCCTGGTCGAGCTCGCCCAGGCCTACGGCGTGGCCACGGACTACTGGGACTGGCAGGGCCAGCACGTCGTGGTCACCACGGCCACCATCCGGGCCGTCCTCGCCGCGCTCGGCGTCGACGCCAGCAGCGAGGAGGCCGCCCAGGCCGCGCTCGACGAGGTGCAGCTCAAGCCCTGGCGGCGCCTGCTGCCGGCCGTGGTCGTCGTCCGCGAGGGCGAGGCCGACCGCACCGTCGCCGTCCACGTGCCCCACGGCCAGGACGTCGCGCTGCGGGTGGTGCTGGAGGGCGGTGGCTCCCGCGAGCTGGCGCAGGCCGAGGGCCGGGTCGAGCCGCGCTGGGTGGACGGCGTCCACCTCGGCGAGGCGACGTTCCCGCTGCCCACCGACCTCCCCCTGGGCTGGCACACCCTGGAGGCCACCAGCGGCGACACCGCCGGGAGCGCCCCGCTCGTCGTCGCGCCCGACCAGCTCGCCCTGCCGGCGTCCCTCGGCGAGAGCGGCCAGCGCTGGGGCTTCATGGCGCAGCTGTACTCGGTGCGCTCGCAGGCCTCGTGGGGGCTGGGCGACCTCGCCGACCTCGAGGAGCTGCTCGACTGGAGCGGCCGCGACCTCGGCGCCGACTTCCTGCTCATCAACCCGCTGCTCGCCGCCGAGCCGGTGGGCCGCATGTCGCCCTCCCCGTACCTGCCGACCACGCGCCGCTTCGTCAACCCGGTGTACCTGCGGGTGGAGGACGTCCGCGAGTTCGCCTACCTGCCCGCCACCGACCGCTCGGTGATCGACTGGCAGGCCGAGGCGCTGCGGGCCACGAACACCGACGCCGGCAGCCTCGACCGCGACGCAGTGTGGGCGGCCAAGAAGGCGGCCCTCGAGGTCGTCTTCGCCATCGGCCGCAGCGCCGCGCGCGAGGCCGCCTTCGCCGACTACCGCGCCCGCGAGGGCCAGGGCCTGTCCGACTTCGCCCTCTGGTGCGCGCTGAGCGAGCACTACGGCGTGGGCACCCCCTGGCCGGACGCCGTCCAGGACGTCCACTCGCCCGAGGTCGCGGCGCTGCGCGTGGAGCTGGCCGACCGGATCCGCTTCTACGAGTGGCTCCAGTGGCTGTGCGACGAGCAGCTGGCGCAGGTGCAGGCCAGCGCCGTGCGGGCGGGCATGGCGCTCGGCGTCATGCACGACCTCGCCGTGGGCGTGCACCCCCAGGGCGCGGACTCGTGGGCGCTGCAGGACGTGCTGGCCCGCGGCGTCAGCGTGGGGGCCCCGCCGGACGCCTTCAACCAGCAGGGCCAGGACTGGTCGCAGCCGCCGTGGCGGCCCGACGCCCTGGCCGACGCCGGCTACGCGCCGTTCCGCGACGTCGTCCGCACGATCCTCCGCCACGCGGGGGGGCTGCGGATCGACCACGTGCTCGGCCTCTTCCGGCTGTGGTGGGTGCCGCAGGGGCTGGGCCCGGGCCAGGGCACCTACGTGCGCTACGACCACGACGCGCTCGTCGGCATCCTCGCCCTGGAGGCCCACCGGGCCGGCGCGGTCGTGGTGGGGGAGGACCTCGGGGTCGTCGAGCCGTGGGTGCGGGTCTACCTGCGCGAGCGCGGGATCCTCGGCACCTCGGTGCTGTGGTGGGAGCGCGACGAGCACGGGAAGCCGCTGCCGCCGGAGGCCTGGCGCGAGCTGTGCCTGGCCACGGTGACCACCCACGACCTGCCGCCCACGGCCGGGTACCTCGCCGGCGAGCACGTGGACCTGCGCGACCGCCTGGGGCTGCTGACGAGGCCGGTGGAGGACGAGCGCTACGCCGACGAGGCCGACCGCAACACGGTGCTGCAGCAGCTCCGCGACCTCGGCCTGCTCGGCACGGACGCCAGCGAGCGGGAGGTCGTCGAGGCCCTGCACGCCTTCCTGCTGCGGACCCCGAGCCGCCTGCTCGGCGTGGCGCTGACCGACGCGGTCGGGGAGCGGCGCACGCAGAACCAGCCCGGCACCTCCGACGAGTACCCGAACTGGCGGGTGCCGCTGGCCGACGGCGCTGGGGAGGTCGTGCTCGTGGAGGACCTGCGCACCCGGCCCCGCGTGCAGGACCTCGCCAAGGTCATCACCTCCGGGGCGGGGCGCCCGAGCAGATCCTGACGCGCCGGTGGTGTCAGCGCGCGCTGCTGGCGCGGGCGGTCTCGGCGCCGTAGGCGGTCGTGCGGTCACGGCCGTGGTCGCCGTGCCAGTCCAGCACCAGCAGCGTCGCGTCGTCGGCCAGCGCGGTCCCGGTCGCGGACAGGACGGCGTCGGACAGGGCGCGCGTCGCCTCCCGGGGGTGCAGCGCCCGCGTGTCCCCGACCATCGCGGCGATGTCCACGTCACCGGCGTTGCGCTCGATCATGCCGTCGGTGACGAGCACGAGCCGGTCGCCCGGCAGCAGCTCGACCTCGGCGACCTCGTAGTCGGCGTCGGGGAACATCCCGAACGGCAGGCCCGGGGGGAGGTCCACGGGCGCTACCGCCCCGCCCCGCGCGAGGAGGGGCGGGACGTGCCCGGCGTTGATGAGGCTCAGGACTCCGGTGCGGAGGTCGAGGCGGCCGATCTGGCCGGTGGCGAAGCCCTCGTCGGGGCCGCTGGTCTGGTTCTCCAGCAGAGCGGTGTTGGCCGCGGTCGCCTGGTCCACCAGCGTTCCGCCGTGGCGGCGGGCGTTGCGCAGGCTGGCCGTGCACAGGGTCGCGGTCAGGGCGCTGGCCACGCCGTGGCCCATGGCGTCGGTCATCGAGAGGTGGAGCACGTCACGGCCCAGGATGTAGTCGAACGTGTCCCCGCCGACGCTGGAGGCGGGCTCCAGCCACGCGGAGAGGGTGAACGCGCTGGCCTCGCAGGTGAAGGCGGAGGGCAGGAGCCGGCGCTGGATCTCCGCGGACAGGCTGAAGGGAGTGCTGCGCTGGCCCCACTCGAACAGGTCGGTGTGGCGCCGGCTGGCGATGACCACGTACGCCAGCACCAGCGCGGTGCGGGCGATCTCGTCCTGCACCTCGGGGCTCGGCTCGCTGGGCAGGGACAGCTCGATCAGCCCGATGGCCTCCCCGCGCTCGGTGACCGGCGCCAGCACCATCCACAGCCCCTGGGGGCGCCCGCCGCCGTAGGCGGCTCCGGGAGGCAGCACCTGGACCTGCTGGGTGCGCAGGGCCAGCTCAGCGGGCCCGCCGTCGAAGGGCAGCGAGGTCGCCGACTCCTCACCCTCCGAGCGGTCGTCCTCGGGCCGGCCGTGGCCCTCGGCCGGGGCCGGACCGGCCAGGGGCGTGTGCGACATCCGCACCAGCGCCCGGCCCGAGAGGTCAGCGACGAGGAAGGACACGTGCGTGGCGCCGAGGGAGGCGCCGAGCTCACGGGTCACGGCCTCGACCGCCTCGACGGGAGAGGCGCCCTCGGCCGCGTCGAGCACCCCGCGCAGCGCGCGGCCCAGGTCCGCGGTCGGATTCACCGCCCGAGCATAGGGACCGACCCCTGCCCCGGCGCGTCCGTCCACGCGCACGGCCGTGCGCGTGGACGGAAGCGGTG
>NZ_JBZYWI010000067.1:0-16639 GCF_058932755.1 Quadrisphaera sp. DVD1 | reverse complement strand
TAGCCGCGCGCCCCGGCGGTGACCGCGCGGGCCACCCCGTCGACGTCCTCGGCCACGGTCAGCATCAGCACCGCGGCACCGGGGTGGCGCGAGAGCAGGCGGCGCGCCGCCTCGACCCCGCCGATGCCGGGCATCCGCACGTCCATGAGCACGAGCGCGGGGCGCTCGGCGGCCCAGCGGGCCAGCACCTCCTCGCCCGAGGACGCACCGAGCACGCGGGCCACGCCGGCCACGCCGGCCACCGCCCGCCGCAGGTTCTCCCGCACGACCGGGGAGTCGTCGCACACCATCACCGTCGACACCGGGGACCTCCGCACACGTGGGCACCGCCGGCCAGGGCGGCCGGCTCTTCCCCGTCCCCATCGGCACGGCACAGGGGGCACCTGAGGACGATCCGGGCGCGGGATGCGACCGGCCCGCGGCGCCCCCCGCTGCGCACGGGGCGCCCCTGTGCCATCCAGACGGGCACGGAGCCGCCCCGTGCCCGCTCCGGGTGGGCACAGGGCCGCCCACCGGGCCCCGGGACCGCCGGGCGGACGAGGAGCCGGCGGGTCAGGGAGCCGCGGTCAGGGTGCGGCGGTCAGGGAGCGGCGGTCAGGGAGCGGCGGTCAGGGTGCGGCGGTCAGGGTGCGGCGGTCAGGGAGCCGCGGTCAGGGAGCCGCGGTCAGGGTGCGGCGGGTCAGGGAGCGGCGGTCAGGGAGCGGCGGTCAGGGAGCGGCGGCGAGGGCGAGGAGCTCGCCGGCGGCGGCCAGGTCGTCGGTGCGCGAGGCGGTGCGGCCCTCCGGCACGCGCACGCCCTCCCACCCGGGACCGGACAGGACCAGGCGGGCGGGGGCGCGCAGGCGCGGGAGCGCCGCGAGCTGCGCGCCGTCGCGGACCGGGTGCGCGGCGTGCAGCAGGACCGCCACCGGACCGGTGCGCCGCACGGCGGCGGCCAGGGCCTCGCGCGGCAGCCCGGGGGCGAGCACCCGCGGGACCGCTCCCGTGGCCGCCACCTGCGCCGCCAGGACGTGCAGCGGCAGGCTGGTGGTCTCGCCCTCGGCGGCGGCGAGCAGCACGACCGCCGAGGTGGTGCGCTGCGGCGCGGGCAGCCCCCGCAGCGCCTCCAGGACGGCCGCGGAGAGCAGCACCTCGGTGTCGATCCCGACGCCGGTGGCCTCCCAGCGGCGCCCGAGAGCCCGCAGGGCCGGCGCGACCAGCTCCTCCCACGCCGCCACCGGGCCGAGCCGCTCGCAGGCCGCCGCGACCAGGCGCGTGCACGCGGCGGCGTCGGAGTCGAGCGCCGCCTGCTGCAGCGCGTCGCGGCCCGCTGGCGAGGGCCTGCGGGTCAGCGGCGTGCGGGCGTCGACCAGGGCCGCGGTGGCGCGCGCGGCGCTGACCAGCTCCTCGGCGGCCGGGCTGGTGAGCACGTGGACGACGGGAGCCGACCCGCCGTCGCCGGCCTCGTCGCCGGGCACGTCCGGGGTCGAGCCGATCGCCGTGCGCGCGGCCACGACGGGCGGCACGCCCTCGAGGGTGAGCCGGCGCATGACCACGAGGCGGGCCAGGTCGGCGGAGGTGTAGCGGCGGTGGGCGCCGGCCTCGTGGGCCGAGGGGCCGAGCCCGTAGCGCCGGGCCCAGGTGCGCAGCGTGGCCGGGGCGACCCCGAGCCGGCGCGCCACGGCGGCCACCGTGAGGGCCGGCGGGCCGTCGTCCACGGGGCCGGGCTCGGGCGGGCTCATGCCGCCAGTGTGGGACGGGCGGGGCGGCGCTGCCACTCATCGACGCGCGGGTGGGTGCCCCCGGCGAAGAACCTTGATCAGGTGCTTGAACAACGTCTGGCGCGGTTGTAGTGTCGTCATCGACCGGTACCGGCGCCGCTGGGGATCTAGTACCCCCACGTGCTGACGGACCAAACACCGGTGCGACCGAACGGCCGCACCAGCAGCACCTGAGGAGAACCGATGGCTGAGATCTCGCGACTGCCCGGCCCGGTGGCCGACGTCTGGGAGTGGCAGCTCCAGGGCGCGTGCCGCGACTACGACACCAACCTGTTCTTCCACCCCGAGGGCGAGCGCGGCCCGGCCCGCCGCAACCGCGACGCCGCGGCCGTGGCCGTGTGCAGCGCGTGCCCCGTCGTGGAGGCCTGCCGCTCCCACGCCCTCACCGTGCGCGAGCCCTACGGGGTCTGGGGCGGCCTCACCGAGGACGACCGCGAGCGCATCTACGCCGCGCAGCGCGTCAGCCGCACCGCCGAGACCACCCTCACCGCGGTGGCCGACGCGAGCTGAGCACCACCGCCAGACCAGCACCACCGCGAGACCAGCACGACGAAGGCCCCCGCCAGTGGCGGGGGCCTTCGTCGTGCTCAGGGGGTCCTCAGCGGGTGCCGAGGGGGCGCTCCCCCGAGCCGCGCGCGGCTCGGGGGAGCTGGAGGTCAGTGACCGTGCCCGTGCCCGTGGCCAGCGGCCTCGGGCTCCTCCTCGGGCTGCTCCACCACGAGGGTGTCAGTGGTCAGCACCATGGCCGCGATGGAGGCGGCGTTCCGCAGCGCCGAGCGCGTCACCTTGACCGGGTCGATGACTCCCTGCGCGAGCAGGTCGCCGTACTCGCCGGTGGCGGCGTTGAGGCCGGAGCCGGCCTCGAGGCCGCGCACGCGCTCCACGGCGACGTAGCCCTCGAGCCCGGCGTTCTCGGCGATCCAGCGCAGCGGCTCGACCACCGAGAGCTGAACGATCCGAGCGCCCGTGGCCTCGTCACCGGTCAGCGACAGGGAGTCGACCGCGGAGGCGGCGTGCACGAGGGCGGAGCCGCCACCGGCGACGATGCCCTCCTCGATGGCCGCGCGGGTCGCCGAGACGGCGTCCTCGATGCGGTGCTTGCGCTCCTTGAGCTCGACCTCGGTGGCCGCGCCGACCTTGATGACGCAGACGCCGCCGGCCAGCTTCGCCAGGCGCTCCTGCAGCTTCTCGCGGTCCCAGTCGGAGTCGGTGCGCTCGATCTCGGCCTTGACCTGGCCCACGCGGGCCTGGACCTCGGCCGGGTCGCCCGCGCCGTCGATGATCGTGGTGTCGTCCTTGGTGACCACCACGCGGCGGGCGGAGCCCAGCACCTCGAGCCCGACCTGGTCGAGCTTGAGGCCGACCTCGGGGCTGACGACCTGGGCGCCGGTGAGGATCGCGACGTCCTGGAGGATCGCCTTGCGGCGGTCGCCGAAGCCCGGGGCCTTCACCGCGACGGCGGTGAAGGTGCCGCGGATCTTGTTGACCACGAGGGTCGACAGCGCCTCGCCGTCGACGTCCTCGGCGATGATGAACAGGGGCTTGCTGGTCTGCAGCACCTTCTCCAGCAGCGGCAGCAGCTCGGCGACCGAGGAGATCTTGCCCTGGGTGATGAGCACGTGGGCGTCCTCGAGGACGGCCTCCATGCGCTCGGAGTCGGTGACGAAGTAGGGCGAGATGTAGCCCTTGTCGAACTGCATGCCCTCGGTGAAGTCGAGCTCGAGCGCCATCGTGGAGGACTCCTCCACGGTGATGACGCCGTCCTTGCCGACCTTGTCGAAGGCCTCGGCCAGCAGGTCGCCCACGGCCGCGTCCTGCGCGGAGATGGTGGCGACCTGGGCGATCTCCTCCTTGCCGCCGACCTCGCGGGCGGTCTCGAGCAGCTGCGCGCTGATCGCGTCCACCGCGGCGTCGATGCCCCGCTTGAGGGCGGCCGGACCGGCGCCGGCGGCGACGTTGCGCAGGCCCTCGTGGACCATCGCCTGGGCCAGCACGGTCGCCGTCGTGGTGCCGTCACCGGCCACGTCGTTGGTCTTGGTGGCGACCTCCTTGGCCAGCTGGGCCCCGAGGTTCTCGTAGGGGTCCTCCAGCTCGACCTCGCGGGCGATGGTCACCCCGTCGTTGGTGATGGTGGGCGCCCCCCACTTCTTGTCGATGACGACGTTGCGGCCGCGGGGGCCGAGCGTCACCTTCACGGCGTTCGCGAGCGCGTCCACGCCGCGCTCGAGCGCGCGCCGGGCTTCGTCGTTGAACAGCAGCGTCTTGGCCATGTCTGACTACCTCGATCTGGTTCGGGAGGTGCTGGGCTGTGCGCGGACGGCGGACGCCCCGGGGCCCGGTGCGTACCGGGCCGCCGGGGCGCGCCGTTCAGGGGCCGGGGCGGCGGCTGGCGCCGCTCTCCGGCCGGTGGATCACTGGGTGACGATGGCCAGCACGTCGCGCGCAGAGAGCACGAGCAGCTCCTGGCCGCCGTACTTGACCTCGGTGCCGCCGTACTTGGAGTAGATGACCTTGTCGCCGACGGAGACGTCCAGCGGGACGCGGTTGCCGTTGTCGTCGATGCGGCCCGGGCCCACGCTCAGGACCTCGCCCTCCTGGGGCTTCTCCTTCGCGGTGTCCGGGATGACCAGGCCGGAAGCGGTCGTCTGCTCGGCGTCGAGCGGCTTGACGACGATGCGGTCTTCGAGCGGCTTGATGGAGACCGACACGTGCGGACCTCCCCTTCGCTTGTGAGGGTGGTGCTCTGACAGCGGTTCAGGTGGTGCGATGTCTGCGCCGCGCTGCGGTGCCGTCCGTCGTCGCGGTGCCGGCCGGCGCCGCCGCAGCAGCTGGCACCCTCACGGGGAGAGTGCCAGTGCGACTCTAGGACCGGCGTTAGCACTCGGTCAACCGGAGTGCCAGCCACCCGGGTGCTCGGGCGTGCGAGGATCGGGGCGTGGACGCAGCAGGGCTCTCGGCGCTGCTGACGCCGGAGGGCTGGGCCCTGCTCGAGGCGCTGCCGCCCTACCGCGAGGACGCCGCGATGGGCCTGGCCGAGCGCCTGCGCGGCGAGGGCGTCGACCCGGCGCTGGTGGCCGCGGCCCTGACGCAGTCCCGGCTGCGCGCCCGCGCCGAGAGCAAGTTCGGGCCGTTCGCCGCCGGCATGCTCTTCACCGTGGAGGGCCTGGCCCAGGCCACCCGGCTGGAGGTGGCGGCCCGGCACGCCCAGCGCTTCGCCCTGGCCGGCGTCGAGCGCGTGGCCGACCTGGGGTGCGGCATCGGCGGGGACGCGATGGCGCTGGCCGGCCTGGACCGCCGGGTGCTCGCGGTCGACCGCGACGAGACCACCGCCGCCGTGGCCACGGTGAACCTGCGCCACTGGCCCGAGGCCCAGGTGCGCCAGGCCGAGGCGATGTCGGTGGACCTGTCCGGCGTGGACGGCGCCTGGCTGGACCCGGCCCGGCGCACCGCCAGCGGCCGCCGCGTGCTCGACCCCCACCGGGCCTCCCCGCCCTGGGACGCCGTGCTGGAGGTCGCCCGCGCCGTGCCGGCCACCGGCGTCAAGCTCGCGCCGGGCATCCCGCGCGACCTCGCCCCGCCGGGAGCAGAGACCCAGTGGGTGTCGGTGGACGGCGACGTGGTCGAGGCGGCGGTCTGGTTCGGGCCGCTGGCCCGCCCGGGCCTGCGCGCCAGCGCGCTGGTGCTGCGCGACGGCGGGGCCACCGAGGTCGACGACGTCGGGATGGGCACCCCGGACGCCGTGCGCGACGCGTCCGGCGTGGGCACCTACCTCTACGACCCCGACGGCGCCGTCGTGCGCTCGGGCCTGGTCGGGCAGGTCGCGGCCCTGGTCTCCGGGCGGCTGCTGGACCCGACGATCGCCTACGTCACCTCCGACGTCCTCGTGCGCACGCCCCTGGCGCGCGCCCTCGTCGTCGAGGAGGTGCTGCCCTTCGGGCTCAAGGCCCTGCGCACCCGGCTGCGCGACCGCGGCGTGGGCCGGGTCGAGGTGCTCAAGCGCGGCAGCGCCCTGGAGGTCGAGCAGCTGCGCCGCCAGCTCCGCCTGTCCGGGCCGGGCGAGGCCACCGTGGTGCTGACCCGGGTCGCCGGCCAGCAGAGCGTGGTGCTGGCCCGCCCGGTCGCCCGCGCGGCGCCGGCCTGACCCGCTCCGGTTGCGCAGCGTGACGGAATCCCCACCTGTGGAGAACACCTGGGGAGAACTGCCGGAACGGTCGGTGACGCCCCCTAGCGTGGGCCCGTGATCACGACCCGCGAGGTGGCGCTCCTCCGGCTGGTCGCCCAGCGCCTGGCCGGTCCCGCGTGCGGCTCCGCCGCCGAGACCGTGCGCTGGATGGGCGCCGTCCAGGCGCAGGACGAGCGCAGCGCCCGCACCGCCGTCGCCCTGCGCACGCGCGAGGGCACGGCGGCGGCGGTCGCTGCGGCGATGGACGCCGGCGAGGTGGTCCGGTCCTGGCCGATGCGCGGCACGCTGCACCTGGTGTCGGCCGAGGACCTCGGCTGGATGCTCGCCCTGACGAGCGAGCGCCTGATCGCCGGCGCCGCCTCGCGGCGGGCGGCCCTCGGCCTGGAGCCCGAGCACCTCGAGCTGGCGCGGCAGATCGCCGTCGAGGCCCTGTCGGGCGGGCGGCGGCTGCGGCGCGAGCAGCTCCTGGCCCTCTGGGAGGAGGCCGGGCTGCTGGGCGTGAAGCAGCGCAGCTACCACCTGCTGTGGCACCTGGCCCAGAGCGGCGCCGTGGTCTTCGGCCCCACCCGCGAGGGCGAGGCCGAGCTCGTGCTGCTCGCCGAGTGGGTCGCCGCGCCGCGACCGCTGGAGCGCGAGGAGTCCCTCGGGGAGTGGGCGCTGCGCTACTTCCGCAGCCACGGGCCCGCCACGGCGAAGGACTTCGCGTGGTGGACGGGCCTGCGCGCCGCCGACGTGAGGGCCGGCGTGGCGCTGGCGAGCCCCTCCCTGGAGCAGGTGGTGGTCGACGGCGCGCTCCAGCTCATGGACCCGCAGACCCCTGACCGGCTGGCCGCCTGCCGCTCCGAGGCGCAGGGCGTGCTCCTGCTGCCGGCCTTCGACGAGCACCTGCTCGGCTACGCCGACCGCAGCGCGGTGCTGCCGCGCGAGCACGCCGACCGGGTCGTGCCCGGCGGCAACGGGATGTTCCGGGCCACCGTCGTGGCCGACGGCCAGGTCGTGGGCACCTGGCAGCGCAGCCGGAGCCGGGCGCGCGGAGCGCCGCCGGGGGTCGAGGCCACGGCGTTCACCGCCTTCTCCCCCGCCGTCGAGGAGGCCCTGCCGCGGCTGGCGGCCGCCCTGCCCTGAGCGCCCGCCGGTTTGCCCTCTCGGGCGTCGGGTAGCGCAGGACTGCGCTCCGGGCGGCTCCGGCCGGAGGCCCGCACCCTGGAGGCCGCACCGCATGGACCACTCCCGCACCCCCGTCCTCGAGTCGATCCTCGAGTTCCGCCGGCGGAACGACGTCGTCTACGGCCCGCCCGGCCACAAGCAGGGCCGGGGCGCTGACCCGCGGGTGGTGGAGGTCGTCGGGGAGGGCGTCTTCGCCTCGGACATCCTCACGCTGAACGGGCTGGACGACCGCCGCCAGTCCCAGGGCGTGCTGACCCAGGCCGAGGACCTCATGGCCGACGCGGTCGGCGCCGACAAGGCGTTCTTCTCCACCTGCGGCAGCTCGCTGTCGGTCAAGAGCGCGATGATCTCCGTCGCCGGGCCGGGCGAGAAGCTCCTCGTCTCGCGCAACGCCCACAAGTCCGTCATGGCGGGCGTGATCATCAGCGGCGTGCAACCGGTCTGGGTGCACCCGCACTTCGACGAGCACCTCCACCTGGCGCACCCGCCGGAGCCGCAGGACGTGCGGCGGGCGCTGGAGGAGCACCCCGACGCCAAGGGGATGCTGCTGATCTCCCCCACCGACTGGGGCACCTGCGCCGACATCGCCGGGGTGGCGGCGGTGTGCCACGGATTCGGCGTGCCGCTGATCGTGGACGAGGCGTGGGGTGCGCACCTGCCCTTCTCCCCCGACCTGCCCGCCTGGGGCTCGCAGGCCGGCGCCGACGTCGTCGTGACGAGCGTTCACAAGATGGGCGGCGCCATCGAGCAGAGCTCGGTCTTCCACCTGTCCGCCGACCTGGTCGACGCGAAGGTCCTCAAGGCCCGCGAGGACCTGTTGGGCACCACGAGCTCCTCCTCGCTCGTCTACGCCACCCTCGACGGCTGGCGGCGGCAGATGGTGGAGCAGGGCGAGGCCCTGCTGGCGGCCGCGCTGGCGCGCGCCGAGCGGGTGCGCCGCGCCGTGGACGAGCTGGACGGCCTGGGCCTCATGGGCCGCGAGGTGGTCCGCCCCGGCGGCGCGTTCGACCTCGACCCGCTGGCGCTGACCATCGACGTGCGTGAGCTGGGCATCACCGGCTACCAGGCCGTGGAGTGGCTGCGCGCGGAGTGCCAGGTCGACATCGGGTCCGCCGACGTCTGCCGGATCGGCGCCCGCCTGACCCACGGCGACGACGACGAGACCGAGGAGCGCCTGGTCACCGCCCTGCGCCGGCTGGTGGCGGAGCACGACAGCATCGAGGCGCCGCCGCGCGTGGACCTGCCCTCGCCGCCCGACCTGCAGCCGGAGACGGTCATGCTGCCTCGCGACGCCTTCTTCGGCCCCGTGGAGCAGGTGCCGGTCGACCAGGCCGTCGGGCGGATCGCGGCCGAGATGGTCAGCCCCTACCCGCCGGGCGTGCCGGTGCTGGCCCCCGGCGAGGTCGTCGACCAGGGCACGGTCGACTACCTCACCACCGGGGTGGCCGCCGGGATGCTGATCCCGGACGCCGCGGACCCGTCGATGCAGAGCCTGCGCGTCGTCGCCCGCCCCTGAGGGCCCGCGGGCGCCGGCTCAGCGCGGGCAGCCGGCCCCGGGCGGCAGGCCCTCGACCGCGACCGGCAGGTGGCCCGGGGCCGGGGCCGCGCCGGTGAGGACGTCGACCAGCGCCGCGAAGGCTCTCGGGGTCCGCCCGAACAGCGCGACCCGAGCCGTCGCGGCCGTCGAGGCGGCCACGAGGGCGGCCGCGGCGGCGGGGTCGGTGCCGGACCAGCGGGCGACGAGCACCTGCCCGGCGACGTGGTCCAGGTCGAGGGCGGCCACCGCGCGGGCGGCCGCCTCCTCCTCGGCGGCGGTGGGGGTCGTCGCGCGCGTCGGCTCCGGTGCGCGCTCCGGTGCCGACTCGGGAGCGGGCTCGGGAGCGGGCTCGGCGCCGGGCCCCGCCGTCGGCTCCGCGGTGGCCCCAGGAGCCGTCGACGACGCGGCGGCCCGCGGCGGCGCACCGCTCCCGGAGCAGCCGGCCAGCACCAGCGCCCCCGCGGCGAGCACGGCGGCCAGCCGCCTCACGGCACCCGCGCGGTCCAGGCCGGGTCGGCGAACTTGGTCGCGGCCAGCTCCTGGGCGGCGGCGAGCTCGGCCGCGGTGACGTCGCCGTCGACCAGCCCGTAGCGGGCGCGGAAGGAGGCCGCCATCGCCTCGATGACGGCCTCGCGGGCCATGCCCGTCTGGCTGCGCAGCGGGTCCACCCGCTTCGCCGCGCTCGTCGTGCCCTTGTCCGAGAGCTTCTCGCGCCCGATCCTCAGCACCTGCAGCATCTTGCCGGCGTCGATGTCGTAGGACATCGTCACGTGGTGCAGCACCGCGCCGGGCACCCGCTTCTGCGCCGCCCCGGCGATCTTGCCCGCGGCCGAGACGATGTCGTTGATCGGCCGGTACTCGGCGCGCACGCCGAGGTCGGCGAGGGCGCCGATCACCCACTCGTCGAGGACGGCGTAGCTGTCGACGAAGCTCAGGCCCTGGACGAGGGAGTCCGGCGCTGTGAGCGACCACGTGATCGTGTTGCCCGGCTCGGCGAACATCGCGCCGCCGCCGCTGACCCGGCGCACCACGCTGACGCCCAGGCGCTCCGCGGCCTCGGCGTCGACCTCGTTGCGCAGCGACTGGAAGCTGCCGATGATCACCGTCGGCCGGTCCCACTCCCACACCCGCAGGGTCGGCCCGCGCCGGCCGGCGGCCACCTCGGCGGTGAGCACCTCGTCCAGGGCCATGAGCAGCTCCGGGCTCTCCGGGCCGCGGTGCACCAGCTGCCAGTCGTGGTCGGCGAAGCCGGTCGCCCGCGCCAGCGCCCGGCGGACCACCGTGGCGACCGCCTCGGCGCTGACGCCGACCATCACCGTTCCCGGTGGCACCGCGGCGGCCACCCGGGCCGCCAGCGCCGGCGCGTCGGCGTCGGCCGGGGCGCCCTCCAGCGCGGCGTCCATCGCCTCGAGGGCCTCGCCGGGCTCGAGGAAGAAGTCGCCGGACAGCCGCACGCGCCGCAGGAGGCCGTCCTCGACGTCCAGGTCGACGACGACGAGCTTGCCGCCGGGCACCTTGAACTCGCCGTGCACCCTGGCTCCTCCCTCGGACACGCGGACCTCAGACCAGGACGTCGGTGACGGGCAGGGAGGAGTCCGCCGGCAGGCCCAGGTCGGACGGCGTGCGGCCCCGGGAGACCATCAGCGACCCGAGCGCGGCCACCATGGCGCCGTTGTCGGTGCACAGGCCCGGCCGCGGCACCCGCACGGTGATCCCGGCGGCGGCGGCGCGCTCCTCGGCGAGCACCCGCAGCCGGGAGTTGGCGGCCACCCCGCCGCCGATGAGCAGCGTGCTGATGCCCTGCGCGGTGCACGCCGCGACGGCCTTGCGGGTCAGCACGTCGACGACGGCCTCCTGGAAGGACGCCGCGACGTCGGCCACCGGCACCGCCTCCCCCGCGGCCCGCCGCGCCTCGACCCAGCGCGCCACCGCGGTCTTGAGGCCGGAGAAGGAGAAGTCGTAGGGGTGCTCGCGCAGGTCCTTCGCCGAGCTCAGCCCGCGGGGGAACGCGATCGCCGCGGCCTGGCCCTCGCGCGCGGCGCGGTCGACCAGGGGCCCGCCGGGGAAGCCCAGGCCCAGCAGCCGGGCCACCTTGTCGAAGGCCTCGCCGGCGGCGTCGTCGATGGACTGGCCCAGCGGCTCGACGTCCGCGCTGACGTCGTCGACGCGCAGCAGCGAGGAGTGCCCGCCGGAGACCAGCAGGGCGACGGCCGGCTCGGGCAGCGGACCGTGCTCGAGGGTGTCCACGGCGACGTGCGCGGCGAGGTGGTTGACGCCGTACAGCGGCACGCCGAGCCCGAGCGCGAGCGCCTTGGCCGACGCGACGCCGACCATGAGCGCCCCGGCCAGCCCCGGCCCGGCGGTCACCGCCACCGCGTCGACGTCGGTGAGGGCGACGCCGGCCTCGCGGCACGCGCGCTGGATCGTGGGGACCATCGCCTCCAGGTGCGCGCGGCTGGCGACCTCGGGGACGACGCCGCCGAACCGCGCGTGCTCGTCCACGGAGCTCGCGACGGCGTCGACGAGCAGGGTGGACCCCCGCACGATGCCGACGCCGGTCTCGTCGCAGGAGGTCTCGATGCCGAGCACCAGGGGCTCGGACGTCGTGCTGGTGCTCACCGGGTCAGGGTAGGCCCGGGCCGCGACGGACCTGACGGCTCCGCAGCGCCGCCGAGGCGCAGGCGCATGACGAGCGCGTCGACGTCGCCGGGCTGGTAGTAGCGGCGCCGCACGCCGATCCGGGTGAAGCCGCGGGCGGCGTACAGGCGCTGCGCGCGGTCGTTGTCGGCCCGCACCTCCAGCAGCACGGACGTGGCGCCGCGGGCCCGCGCCTGCGCGACGAGCGCGTCGACGAGGGCCCCGCCCAGCCCCCGCCCCTGCGCCGCGGGCGCCACGGCCACGGTCTGGACGTCGGCGTCGTCACCGCCGGCCGTGGCGAGGCCGGCGTAGCCCAGCAGCGGGCCGCCGCCGGCGTCCTGCGCCACGACGTACCAGCGCCCGGCAGCGGCCAGCTCGGACCAGAACGCCTCGGCGCTCCACGCGGTCGCCCCGAACAGGGCGCGCTCGAGGGCGACGACCTCCTGCACGTCCCACCAGCGCATCGCCCGCAGGAGCGGCGCCGGGGCCGACGCGGGCGCGGAGGGCGCCGGGGCCTCGCTCGCGCTCACGCCGTGACGCGCTTGGAGGCGGCCGGCTCGGTCGCGTCCGGCCGGCGCAGGTACAGCGGGTCCGGCGGCAGGAGCGGCTCCCCGCGGGTGAGGCGGTCCGCCGCGAGCGCCGCCAGCGCCCCGGGGTCCAGGCCCGCCGCGGAAGCCGATCCGGCAGCCACTGCCGGCGCGGGCAGCGCCTCGGGGTAGAGCGCTGCGCCGCGGCCCACGCAGGGCAGCCCCTGCACCGGCACGTCCGTCGCGGCGCCGACGGCGGGACCCGCCGCCCGGCTCCACCCGCGCAGCGGGTCGCCGGCGTCGGCCACGGCGTAGCGGGCCCAGTGCACCTCCCGCCGGCGCGCGTCGGTGGCCACGACGAAGCCGCCCGCCAGGGCCTCCGGCGAGGCGGCCAGGGCGGTGGCCGCCACGGCGTCCAGGCTGCACACCCCGTGCACCGGCACGCCCAGGACCAGGCCGAGGGTGCGCGCGGTGACGAGCCCGACCCGCAGGCCGGTGAAGGGCGCGGGGCCGACGCCGACGGCCAGCGCCGTCAGGTCGCGGCGGTCCGCCCCGGCCTCGGCGAGCACCGCGCGCACCGCCGGCGCGAGGAGCTCGGTGTGGCGGCGGGGGTCGTCCTCGGCGCGGGCGGCGAGCACCCGCGACCCGTCGTGCAGGGCGACGCCGACCGCGGCGGAGGTGTCGAGGGCCAGCAGGAGCACCGCGCCAGGCTAGGCCCCCTGCCCCGGCTCGAGGAGGGGGCGGGGCGGGACCGGCGTCCGCCCGATGGTTGTATGCAGCAAACAGTCGTATGCTCGACGGGTGCAGCCCCCCGACGAGCACGCCGGCGCCGCCGGGCGGCTGTTCACGCAGGTCGTCGCCTTCTCCCGGGTGGTGCACGCCTTCAAGGCGCAGGCCGCCAGCCGCTCGGCCCACACCCTGCTGATGCCGCTGACCGGCCTCGGCCCGATGCGGATGACCGCCCTCGCCGAGGTCGTCCGCGCCGACCCGTCCACGACCAGCCGCCACGTCGCCGACCTCGTGCGCGAGGGCCTCGTGGCCCGCGAGCCCGACCCCGACGACCGCCGGGCCCACCTGCTCGTGGTGACCGCGGCCGGGCGGGCGGTGGCGGCGGAGCTGCGCCGCGAGCGCGCGCAGCTCATCTCCGACGCCCTGTCGGCCTGGTCGCCGGCCCAGGTCGACGCCCTGGCCGCCGACCTCCACCGCTTCACCACCGACCTCGGCGCCGCCCTGGTGACCGACCCGGCCCCCGTCCCGGCCCCCGACCCGCCGCCCGTCCCCCCCGCGACGTCCCTGGAGGACCGTTGAGCACTCCCGCGTCCCGCTCGGCCCCTGCCGCCGACGGCACCTTCACCCACCGGCAGATCCTCACGATCCTCAGCGGCCTGCTGCTGGGCATGTTCCTCGCCGCCCTGGACCAGACCGTGGTCTCCACGGCGATCCGCACGATCGCCGACGACCTCCAGGGCTACGACCTGCAGGCGTGGGCGACCACGGCGTTCCTCATCACGTCCACGATCGCCACGCCGCTGTACGGCAAGCTCTCCGACCTCTTCGGACGCCGGCCCTTCTACCTGCTGGCGATCGGCGTGTTCGTCGTCGGGTCGGCGCTGTGCTCCCTGGCCTGGTCGATGTACTCCCTCGCCGCCTTCCGCGCCGTCCAGGGGATCGGCGCCGGCGGCCTCATGTCGCTGGCCTTCGCGATCATCGGCGACCTCGTGCCGCCGCGGGAGCGCGCGAAGTACCAGGCGTACTTCATGGCCGTCTTCGGCTCCTCCAGCGTCCTGGGCCCGGTCATCGGCGGCCTGCTCGCCGGCGCCGACTCCCTGGCCGGCCTCACCGGCTGGCGCTGGATCTTCCTCATCAACGTGCCGCTGGGCGTCGTGGCGTTCGTCGTCGTCGCCCGCGTGCTGCGGATCCCGCACGTGCGCCGCCCGCACCGCATCGACTGGCCCGGCGCCCTGGCGCTGACCGTCTTCCTCGTCCCGCTGCTCATCGTGGCCGAGCAGGGCCGGGAGTGGGGCTGGACGTCGTCCGGCGCCCTGCTCTGCTACCTCGTCGGCGCGGTCGGGCTCGCCGCCTTCATCACCGCCGAGGTGCGCTACCGCGACGAGGCGCTCCTGCCGCTGCGGCTCTTCGCCAACCGCACCTACGGGGTCGGCGTGGCCTCCAGCCTCATCGTCGGCATGGGCATGTTCGGCGGCCTCCTGCTGCTGCCGCAGTACCTGCAGGTGGTCCGGGGCTCCTCCCCCACGGTGGCCGGCCTGCAGATGCTGCCGCTCGTGCTCGGGATCATGCTCGCCGCCGGCACCTCGGGCGCCCTGACCTCCCGCACCGGCCGCTACAAGGTCTTCCCGGTCGTCGGCACCGCGGCGATGACCGTCGCGATGCTCCTGTTCTCCCTCGTCGGGGCCGACACGCCGCTGTGGCGGATCATGCTCGTGATGCTGCTGTTCGGCATCGGCCTCGGCTTCAACATGCAGACGGTGATTCTCGCGGTGCAGAACGCCGTCGACCCGCGCGAGATGGGCGTGGCCACCTCCGCGGTGACGTTCTTCCGCCAGATCGGCGGCACGCTCGGCACCGCGGTCTTCCTCTCGGCCCTCTTCAGCCTCCTCGGCGGGCGGATCGCCTCGGCGTTCGAGGACGCCGCCGCCGACCCCGCCTTCCAGCGGGCGCTGGCCGAGGACCCCGACGCCGCCGGCCGGCTCCAGGCCGCCACCAGCGGCGGGCTGAGCAGCACCGAGCAGTTCACCAGCCTGCCCGCGGTGCTGGCCCAGCCCTTCCGCGTCGGCTTCACCGACGCCATGGACAGCATCTTCCTCATCGCCGCGGCCGTCCTCTTCGTCGGCTTCGTCATCACGGTGTTCCTGCCCGAGCTGCCGCTGCGCACGATGTCCGGCGTGCAGGCCCAGGCGGCCGGCGCCGGTGCCGTCGGCGGGGGGCCGGCGGGGTCGACCAGCGACGCGGCCCCGGCGGCGCAGGCCGTCGCGCCCACGGCCAGCGCCTTCGCCCCGCCCGGGAGCATCGACCAGGCGGTCCCCGACCCCGACCGGCGCTGACGCCTCAGGCCCCGGTGAGCCCCTCCAGCGCGGAGCCGGCCCACCGGGGCCCGACCCCGCGCAGGACCGCGGTGCGCTCCTCGCCCGCGCTCTCGGCGCCGGGGCGCGTCAGGGCGACCTCGAGGCGCTCGCCGCTGAGCCGCTCCACCAGCCCCTGGCCCCACTCGACGACGGTCACCGACTCCTCCAGCGAGGCGTCCAGGTCCAGGTCGTCGACCTCGGCGAGCGAGCCGAGCCGGTAGGCGTCGACGTGCACCAGGGCGGGGCCGCCGATCAGCGAGGGGTGCACGCGGGCGATGACGAAGGTCGGGCTGGTGATCGGCCCGCGCACCCCGAGGCCGTCCGCCAGGCCCTGGGTGAGGGTCGTCTTCCCGGCGCCGAGGTCGCCGGTGAGCACCACGAGGTCGCCGGCCCGCAGCCGCCGGCCCAGCCGCTCCCCCAGCGCCCGGGTGTCCTCGGCGGTGGGCGCGACCACCTCCACGGGCCCGCTCACGACCGGACCACCCCGGACGTCCCCACGTAGCGGCGCGGCAGGCGCGCGCTCGTCCGCGCGACCACCTCGTAGCTGATCGTCCCGGCCGCGCGGGCCCAGTCCTCGGCGGTGGGGCCGCCGTCGCGACCGTCGCCGAAGAGCACCACCTCGTCGCCCGCGCGCGCGTCCCCCGCGCCGGGCAGCCCGGCGAGGTCGACGACGAACTGGTCCATGCACACCCGGCCCGCCACCGTCGTCAGCCCCCCGGCCACCCGCACCGGGCCGGTGCCGCTGGCGGAGCGCGGGACGCCGTCGGCGTAGCCCAGCGGCACCAGGCCGAGCCGGGTCGGCGCCGGGGTCGTGTAGGCGTGGGCGTAGGAGACGCCGACGCCCGCGCCGACGTCCTTGACCATCGCCAGGCGGGCCCGCAGCGTCATCGCCGGGCGCAGCCCGAAGCGCTCGGGGCCGGCGAGGTCGGGCACCGGTGACAGGCCGTAGACGGCCAGGCCCGGGCGCACGAGGTCGAAGCGCGCCGCGGGGTTGGTCAGCGTGGCGGCGGAGTTCGACAGGTGCCGCAGCTCGAAGCGGGCCCCGGCCGCCTCCGCCACGGCGACGGCCCGGGCGAAGACGTCGGTCTGGCGCGCGACCGTGGGGTGGTCCGGGGCGTCGGCGAAGGCGTAGTGCGACCACGCGCCCACCACCTGCACCGTCCCCTCGGCCTGGGCCGCCAGGGCCGCGGCGACCAGGGCGGGCCAGTCCGAGACCGTGGCACCGCCGCGGCTCAGGCCGGTGTCGACCTTGAGGTGCAGGCGGGCGGTGACGCCGCTGCGCTGCGCGGCGCTGGCCGCAGCGGCCACGGCGCCCGGCGAGGACACCGACAGGTCCACGCCCGCGGCCACGGCTGGGGCGAGGTCCTGTCCGGGGGCGTGCAGCCACGCCAGCACGGGCGCGGTGACCCCGGCCGCACGCAGGGCGAGGGCCTCGGCGAGCTGGGCCACGCCCAGCCACGTGGCGCCGCCGGCCAGGGCCGCGCGGGCGCTGGGCACCAGGCCGTGGCCGTAGGCGTCGGCCTTGACCACTGCCATCACCGCGGCCGAGCCCGCCCCGGCCACCAGCGCGCGGGTGTTGTCGGCGATGGCGTCGAGGTCGACGACGACCTCACCGGTCCAGCCGTCGTCCCAGCCGTCGGTCGACCCGTCGTCCAGCGCGCTCACGTCCACTCCCCGGTGGTCAGCAGGTGGGCCACCACGGCGGGCACCGCGGCGGAGACGGCCTCGGCGTGCACCGGACCGCC
>NZ_JBZYWI010000066.1:0-16870 GCF_058932755.1 Quadrisphaera sp. DVD1 | reverse complement strand
GCACGCGCTGGATGGTGGCCGCCCGCCTCCTCGCGTACTTCACCGAGCACGCCAGCGCCCACTGGCTGGTCGGGCGCCTGGGCGGCATCGCCTTCACCGGGTACGGCCTGCACGGGACCAGCCACCCGCACCTCTACCCGCCGGGGCTGCGCTGGGTCTTCTCCCACCTGCCGCTGCTCAGCGCGCGCACGGACGCCGCGTCGCTGCGGGCGGCGTCGCCCGCGGCCCGGGCCGCGATGTACGCCGCGGGGACGCTGAGCACCGTGGCGTGGGGGCTGGGGCTCCCCCTGCACGCCCGGCGGCGCGGCGTGCCGGGGGCGGGGCGCCTGCTGGTCGTCTCGGGCATCGCGGTCAACGCCGTGATGGTCGTCAGCGAGGCGCTGCGCCGCGGCGGAGACCTGCGGCGGGCGTGGGCGGCGCTGAGTTTGCCCCGCCGGTGACCGGGTAACCCGCCGGCGACCCACTCAGGAGCACGACCAGCGCACGGGGGCCACCATGGCAGACACCGACAACCACTTCGTCGCCCAGGCGATCCACGACCTCGGGGCGGGGCTGTGGTTCGGCGGCTCGGTGATGGGCGTGGCCGGGGTGAACAAGTCCGGCGGCGACCTCGCGCAGGGCATCGACCGGATCCGCGTGGCGAGCTCGGCGTGGAGCCGCTTCGCCCCCGCCCAGTGGGCGGGCATCGGCGCTGTGCTCGTCGCCGGGCTCCAGCTGACCCGCGTGGGCGGACGCCGGGTGGCGCTGCAGCAGGGCTTCGCCTCGGTGGGCGCGCTCAAGGCGGGCATCGCGGTCGCCGGCGCGGGAGCGACGGCGTACTCCGCCTACAGCGGCGCCAGGATCGGGAAGCTCGCCGAGGCGGCGCACGCCCGCGGCGAGCAGCTGGAGGTCCAGGACGCCACCATCCCGGCCCCGGGCACCCCCGCGGAGATCGCCACCTGGCAGCGGCGCCAGCGCCTCGCGCAGTTCGCCGTGCCCGTGCTGGCGGGCGCCAACATCGTCTGCGGGTCGTGGCTGGTGCAGTCCTACCGCGCCGGCGCGACGATCAAGGGCGTCGTCCGCCGCCTGCTGCCCGACTGATCCCGTGGCCCCGGCGCCCCGGAGCCGCCTCGTCACCCCCGCAGGCGCCGTCGGGCAGGATGGGAGGGTGCCGACCGACGCCGTCCGCGATGCAGCGCGCCTCGCGGCGGTGGCGCGCAGCGGGCTGCTCGACACCGTTCCCGAGGAGTCCTTCGACCGCCTGGCGGCTCTCGCCCGCGACCTGCTCGGCACGCCGTACGCCATGGTCACGCTCGTCGACGCGGAGCGCTCGTTCTGGAAGAGCCGCGTCGGCGTCGACGACCTGCCGGACCAGCCCGTGCAGCAGGACGTCGTCGAGTCGTTCTGCCAGTACGTCGTCGCGTCCGGGCGGCCGCTCGTCTCCGATGACGTCCGCCTGGACCCGCTGACCGCGGACAACCCCTCGATCGCCTCGCGGGGCGTCGTCGCCTGGGCCGGCTACCCCTTCCGCAGCCCCGACGGCCACGTGCTCGGCTCGTTCTGCGTCATCGACACCCGGCCGCGCACCTGGACCGACGTCGACCGGCGCGTGCTCGCCACGCTCGCCGAGGTGGCCACCACCGAGGTCGCCCTGCGCGAGACCGCCGCCCGTGCCGCCGAGGCCCTGCGGGTGGCGGAGGTCGCGCAGCGGCGGGTGGCGCTGATGGCGGCGTCCGGGGAGCTGCTGCGCGCCGGCGTCCACGAGGACGCCGTCCTGGCCGCCGTCACCCGGATCGCCGTGCCGGAGCTGGGCCGCGCCGCCGTCGTCTACACCCTGGACCGCCGCGGCGCCGTGGTCGCGCGCTCCTCCTCCGTCCACCACGTCGACCCGGAGGAGGAGGCCGCGCTGCAGCGGGCGCTGGGCACGTACGCGGTGAGCACGAGCGACTCGGACGGCCCCGGTCGCGTGCTGGCCACCGGGGCCTCGCAGGTCTCGGTCATGGACGCCTCGACGCTGGCGCGGATGGGGCCGGTGCGGTCGGAGGTCGCCCGGAGCCGGCGGATCACCACGTCGCTCGGGGTGCCGCTGCGGGCCCGCGACCGACTGGTCGGCGAGCTGCACCTCCTCCGCACCGAGGACGACGACGCCTACGACGCCGACGACGTGGCGCTGGCCGAGCTGCTCGCCGACCGGGCGGCCCTGGCCCTGGACAACGCCCGGCTGTACGCCGAGCAGCGCGACGCCGCCGTGGCCCTGCAGGAGGCGCTGCTCGTCTCGGGCACGCAGCCGGAGGACCTGCAGATCGCCCTGCGCTACCTCCCGGCGGCGGCCGAGGCGGCGGTCGGTGGCGACTGGCACGACTCGTTCGCCCAGGCCGACGGCAGCGCCGTGGTGGCGATCGGCGACGTGGTCGGTCACGACCTGCGGGCCGCAGCGACGATGGGCCAGCTGCGGTCGATGATGCGGCTGCTGGGCTACCACCGCACCGACAGCCCGGCCCAGGTGCTCGCCCGCGTCGACGACGCGATGGCAGGGCTGGGCGTGGAGACCATGGCCACGGCCGTCCTCGTGCAGATCGAGGAGGCGCCGGGCGGCGAGGGCGGCGCGAGGGCGGGCTCCCGCCGGATGAAGTGGTCCAACGCCGGCCACCTGCCCCCGATGGTCGTGCACGCCGACGGCGCCGTGGCGGCGCTCGAGACCCCGCCCGAGGCGCTGCTGGGCCTGGACCGGCACACCCGGCGCAGCGACCACGAGGCCGACCTGCCGCCCGGCGCCGCGCTGGTGCTCTACACCGACGGCCTCGTCGAGCGGCGCGACCGCTCGCTGCAGGAGGGGCTGGCCGTCCTGGCCGAGGAGCTCGCGGCGCTGGCCGACCTCCCGGTGGAGGACCTCGCCGACGCGCTCCTGGCCCGCATGCTGCCCGAGGCCCACGAGGACGACGTCGCCGTCGTCGTCGTGCGCGCCGGCTCGTGAGCGCGCGCACCCCACCGACGGAGGAACCGTGACGCAGGCCAGCGTGAAGATCGAGAGCACCGCCGTGGCGACCGTGCCGAGGCGGCTCTTCGGCTCGTTCGTCGAGCACCTGGGGCGGTGCGTCTACGACGGGCTGTACGAGCCCGGGCACCCCACCGCCGACGAGGACGGCTTCCGCACCGACGTGCTGGACCTCGTCCGCGAGCTCGGGGTGACCACCATCCGCTACCCCGGGGGCAACTTCGTCTCCGGCTACCGGTGGGAGGACGGCGTCGGCCCGCGCGAGCAGCGACCGCGCCGCCTCGACCTGGCCTGGCACTCGGTGGAGACCAACCAGGTGGGCCTGGACGAGTTCGCCCGCTGGGCCGACCGGGCCGGCGCGGAGCTCATGCTGGCCGTCAACCTCGGCACCCGGGGCGTGGCCGAGGCGCTCGACCTGCTCGAGTACGCGAACATCCGCTCCGGCACGCAGCTGTCGGACCAGCGGGTGGCCAACGGGACGCCGGAGCCGCACCGGGTGCGGATGTGGTGCCTGGGCAACGAGATGGACGGGCCCTGGCAGCTGGGCCACCGCAGCGCCGAGGACTACGGGAAGCTCGCCGCCCAGACCGCCAGCGCCATGCGCCAGCTCGACCCCGACCTCGAGCTCGTCGCCTGCGGCAGCTCCGGGGCGAAGATGCCGACCTTCGGGGCCTGGGAGCGGACGGTGCTGGAGCACTGCTACGACCTCGTCGACCACATCTCCTGCCACGCCTACTTCGAGGAGCACGACGGCGACCTCGAGAGCTTCCTGGCCTCCGCGCTGGAGATGGACCGCTTCATCGAGGACGTCGTGGCCACCGCGGACGCCGTGCGCGCCGAGCGGGGCGCCACCAAGCGGATCTCCGTCTCCTTCGACGAGTGGAACGTCTGGTACCTGAGCCGCTTCGAGCAGGTCGAGAAGATCACGGACGTCGAGCACTGGCCCCAGGCGCCGCGGCTGCTGGAGGACTCCTACTCCGTCGCCGACGCCGTCGTCGTGGGCAGCCTGCTCATCTCCCTGCTGCGCCACTGCGACCGGGTGCGGGCGGCGAGCATGGCGCAGCTGGTCAACGTCATCGCGCCGATCATGACCAAGCCGGGCGGGCCGGCGTGGCGCCAGACGACCTTCCACCCCTTCGCCCAGGCGGCGCGGACGGCCCGCGGCGAGGTGCTCCGCGTGAGCGTCGACGCACCGGTGCAGCCCACCGCCGCCCACGGCGACGCCCCGGTGGTCGACGCGGTTGCCACGCTCGATCGCGCCAGCGGCACCGCCAGCGCCTTCCTCGTCAACCGCAGCACCACCGAGGCGGTCACGGTGGTGCTGGACTGCGCGGCGCTGGGGGAGGTGGTCGGCGTCAGCGGCCAGGTGCTCAGCGACGACGACCCGTACGCGAGGAACACGCTCGCCGACCCCGAGCGCGTCGTCCCGCGCGCTGCGGACGTCACGCTGCTGCCCGGCGCCGTGAGGGTGGAGCTGCCGCCGGTGTCCTGGGCCGCGCTCGACCTCGCGCTCTGACCGCGGCCGCCGCCCGGGGCTCAGGAGGCCAGCTCCTCGCTCCCGCCGCTCCCGGCGCCGCTCGGCGCCACCCCGGCGTCGGGCTGGTGGATCTCGGCCCACACCGCGTCGAGGGAGAGGCCCAGGACCCCGGTGATCGCCGCGACGGTCGAGAAGGCGGGGGTGGCCACGCGCCCCGACTCGATCTTGCGGAGGGTCTCGGGGGAGACGCCCGCGTCGATCGCGGTCTCGAGCATCGGGCGCTGCCCCCGGGCGCGGCGCAGCACGGCTCCGAGGCGCCGGCCGCGCTCGACCTCCGCGGGGGTGTGCGGCGTCCTGACCACGGCACCGATCCTAGGGCCGGGATAGTCTTACCGGGATAGTCGTCGGCCACGGAAGGGCGCCGCGTGATCGAGATCCTTGACCCCAGCCAGCTGCCCCGAGCGAGGGAGGCGGGCGCCCTCGTCGCGGAGGTCCTGCAGGCGATGAAGAGCCGCAGCGCCGTGGGCACCAACCTCCTGGACATCGACCAGTGGGCCCAGGCGATGATCCTCGAGGCCGGGGCGGTGTCCTGCTACGTCGACTACGCGCCGTCCTTCGGGCGCGGGCCGTTCGGCCACTACATCTGCACGTCGGTCAACGACGCCGTGCTGCACGGGCTGCCCCACGACTACGCGCTCGCGGACGGCGACCTGCTCTCCCTCGACCTCGCCGTCTCCCTCGGCGGCGTCGTCGCGGACTCGGCCATCAGCTTCGTCGTGGGCGGCTCGGAGCGCCCGGAGGACGCCGCGCTGATCAGCGCGACCGAGCGGGCGCTGGCCGCAGCGATCGCCGCCGCCGGCCCCGGGGCGCGCACCGGCGACATCTCCGCCGCCATCGGCGCGGTCCTGACCGACGCGGGGTACCCGGTCAACACCGAGTTCGGCGGGCACGGCGTCGGGTCGACCATGCACCAGGACCCGCACATCGCCAACGCCGGGCGGCCCGGCCGCGGCTACCGCCTGCGCCCGGGGCTGCTGCTGGCCCTGGAGCCGTGGGTGATGGCGGACACCGCGGAGCTGGTCACCGACGCCGACGGGTGGACGCTCCGGAGCGCGACGGGCTGCCGGACCGCGCACAGCGAGCACACGGTCGCCATCACGAGCGACGGCGTCGAGGTCCTCACCCTGCCGGGCGGGCGCCCCTAGGCCGTGGCGACGAGGGGCTCCAGGACGGCGTCGGGGTTCTCCCGCTGGATCGTCTGCAGGCGCCACTTGTCGGTGAAGACGGCCAGCAGCTCGCCGTCGCTGCGGGCCAGCACCTCGGCGCCGCGGGCGCGGCTCAGCGCCGGCGCCGACTCGGCCGTCGTGCGCCGGGCCAGGGTGTAGTCCAGGCGGTCCAGGTGCACGGCCGAGCCGAACTCCGTGCTCATCCGGTGCTCGACCACCTCGAACTGCATCGGCCCGACGGCGGCCAGCACCGGCGCCTGGTCCCCGCGCAGGTCCGAGCGCAGCACCTGGACCACGCCCTCGGAGTCGAGCTGCTCGATGCCGCGGCGGAACTGCTTGGAGCGCCCGGAGTCCTCGGCGCGCACGACCGCGAAGTGCTCGGGCGCGAAGGTGGGCATCGGCGGGTAGGTGACGGCGTCCTCGGCGTAGAGGCTGTCGCCGACGCGCAGGGCGGCGGCGTTGACCAGGCCGACGACGTCCCCGGGGTAGGCCACGTCGACGGTGGTGCGCTCGCGGCCGAAGACCTGCTGGGCGTACTTGGTGGCGAACGGGCGGCCGGTGGGGGCGTGGGTGACGACCATGCCGCGCTCGAAGACGCCCGAGCAGACCCGCACGAAGGCGAGGCGGTCGCGGTGGGCGGTGTTCATGCCCGCCTGCACCTTGAAGACGAACGCGCTGAACGGGGCGTCGAGGGGGCGCCGGGCGCCGGTGACGTCCGGACGCGGGGACGGCGCGGGCGCCAGCTCGACGAGGGCGTCGAGCAGCGCCCGGACGCCGAAGTTCGACACCGCGGAGCCGAAGAGCACCGGCGTGGTGGCGCCGGACAGGAAGGTCTCGACGTCGAGGTCGGCGCCCGTGGCGGAGAGCAGCTCGCTCTCCTCCTGCGCGGTCTCCCACGCCCCGCCCTCCAGAGCGGCCGCCTGGGCGGGGGAGAGGCGCTCCTCCGGCGCTGCGGTGGCGCCCCCGGCGGTGCGGGTGAAGCGGAGGTAGTCGCCGCTGGAGCGCTCGACGACGCCGCGGAAGTCGCCGGCGATGCCGACCGGCCAGGTCAGCGGGGTCGGCACGAGGCCGGTGCGCTCGGTGATCTCGTCCATGAGGTCCAGGGCGTCCTTGCCCGGGCGGTCCCACTTGTTGATCACCGTGACCAGGGGGATGCCCCGGTGGCGGCAGACCTCGAAGAGCTTCATGGTCTGCGGCTCGAGGCCCTTGGCGGCGTCGATGAGCATCACCGCGGAGTCCACCGCCGACAGCACCCGGTAGGTGTCCTCGGAGAAGTCGGCGTGGCCGGGGGTGTCGAGGAGGTTGACGACCACGCCGCGGTAGTCGAACTGCAGCGCGGCGGAGGTGATGGAGATGCCGCGGGCCCGCTCCATGTCCATCCAGTCCGAGACCGTGCCGCGCCGGTCGCCCTTGCCGTGCACGGCACCGGCCTGGCTGATCACCTTCGCGTGCAGGGCCAGCGCCTCGGTCAGGGTCGACTTGCCGGCGTCCGGGTGGCTGATGACGGCGAAGGAGCGGCGGCGGGCCGCCTCGGCGCCGACCGGCAGCACCGACGCCGCGCCGGACGCCGTCCCTGGGGCCGGAGGGGTCGACGTCACCGCTGCTGCCATGCCCCCATCCTCCCCCAGCCGCGGGGTGGCCGGGGTCGGCCCGCGGGCTGCGGCGCGGCGTCCGGTCAGCCGGGCGGGCTCAGGCGCCGCGCGGGGCGTACATGATGAGGACCACACCGGCCAGGCACACCAGGGCCCCGGCGACGTCCCAGCGGTCGGGGCGGAAGCCGTCGACGAGCGCTCCCCAGGCGAGCGAGCCCGCCACGAACACCCCGCCGTACGCGGCGAGGACCCGCCCGAAGTCGGCCGAGGGCTGGAGCGTGGCGACGAAGCCGTAGAGCCCCAGCGCCATGACGCCGAGGCCGGCCCACCACCAGGCCCGGCCCTCGCGCACGGCCTGCCACACGAGCCACGCCCCGCCGATCTCGCAGAGCGCGGCGAGGGCGAGCAGCAGCACCGAGCGCGCGGTCGTCATGCCTCCATGATCGGGGCGAGCGCGGCGGGTCAGCGGTAGGCGGAGGGCACCGGCGCCCGCTCCAGCAGGAACCACTGGCCCAGCTCGTTGAGCTTGTACGCCACCGGGTCGTGGAGGCTGTGCGTGCGCACGTCGCGCCAGTACCGGTCGAAGCCGTGACGGGTGCCGGTCGCCCGGGCGCCGACCGTCTCGAAGACGCGGCTCGTGGTCTCGACGGCGAACTGCGTGGAGACCACCTTCGCGGCGGCGACCAGCTCGGCCACCTCGGCCCGCTCCGTCGCGCTGAGGTGCTCCCCGCGGGCCACCGCCCACTCCAGGGCGTCGGTGGCCGTCTGCACCGACGCCGCCACGGCGTGCTGGCGCGCGACGAGCTCGCCGTAGAGGTTCTGGACGAACGGGTCGTCGCCGGCCTCCTCGACCCCGGGCGCGGCGTGGAACCACGGCCGCGAGGAGGCGCGGGTGTACTCCCGGGCCTGGAGCAGCGCGCCCTCGGCCGAGGCCAGGTAGGCGTGCGAGAACAGCAGCTGGAAGGACGGCGTGGTGAGCACCTGGTGGGGGTCGCGGGTCTCGTCGCCGCGGCCGCGGTTGACCACGACGGCGCTCGCGGGCACGTGGACGTCGACCAGCTCGATCGTGTCGGTGGCGGTGAGGCGCGAGCCCAGGACGTCCCAGTCGTCGTGGCGCACGACGCCGGGCCAGCCGGTGTCGAGGACGAAGGAGATCCGGTCCCCGGCCTCGTCCACCGCCGTGGCGTAGAGGCGGTCGGCCACCCGCGACCCGGTGCTGAACGGCTTCGCGCCGCAGACCCGGTACGCCCCGTCCGCCAGGGCCGTGGCCCGCAGCTGCTCGCCCTGCGGGGTGCCGGTGGAGGCCCACAGGAGCCCGTCGCGCACCGTCTCCTCGTGCAGGGCTGCGCTGCGCTCGGGGTCGAGGTCGAGGTGGGCGAACGTCTGGAAGACGTAGTGGTAGCCGAGCAGCAGCCCGATGGAGCTGTCGGCGCGGCCGATGAGCTGGGTGACCTCCAGGGCCGTGGCCAGGGACTGCCCGCCGCCGCCGGAGCGCGCCGGCAGGTTCAGCGGCAGCAGGCCCGCCTCGCGCAGCAGCGCCACCTCGGCGAACGGCGGCCGCCCCGCCCGGTCGCGCTCGAGGGCGTCCTCGGCCAGCCTCGCGGCCACCTCCGCGGCGACCGCGAACCAGTGCTCCTGCGCGGCGGTGAGCCGGCGACCGGGGCGGGCCAGCAGCGTCGCCGTCACCGCGGCAGCCCGGCGAAGGCGCCCCGGTAGCGGGTGGCCGGGTGGCGCTCGTCGAGGCGCCCTCCGCGCTCGGTGGTGCCGAAGAGCTTGTCGCGGAAGGTGCCCGGCGCGTACTCGCTCTGGGCCAGGCCGCGGCGGCGCAGCTCCGGCAGCAGCCCCTCGACCACCTCGGTGTAGCTGTCGGGGATCACGTGGTTGATGATGTTGATCCCGTCGACGCCCGCCGCCTGCCAGGCCTCGAGCTGGTCGGCCACCTGCTCCGGCGTGCCGACCAGGCGCATCTTCTCCGACCGGTAGCGGACCATGTCCTCGATCGTGGGGTTCCCGCCGGGCACCGAGTCGATGATCGACTGGAGGATGCCGCGGCTGCCCTCGGTCTGCACGTCCTTGAGCGGGGTGTCCACAGGGGCGTCGCCGAGGTCCACGCCCATGCCGCCGAGCATGTGCGCCGCGAGGCCCTCCACCGACAGGTACTGGTCGTAGTCGGCCTTCAGGCGCCGCGCCTCGGCCTCGGTGCTGCCGACCACGAGCGACAGGCCGGTGAAGAACTTCACGTCGCCCGGGCGGCGTCCCTGCTCGACCGCGAGCTGGCGCACGCGGGTGGTCGTCTTCGCGGCGTTGCCCGGCGAGCTGGCGAAGAGGAAGACCGCCTCGGCGTTGCGGGCCGCGAAGTCCATCCCGGCCGGGGAGCTGCCCGCCTGGAAGAGCACGGGCGTGCGCTGGGGGGAGGGGGCCACGAGGTGCGGCCCCTCGACGTCGTAGCGGGGGCCGGAGTGGTGGATCTTGTGGATCCGCGCGGGGTCGGAGAACCGGTTGCCCGGGGCGTCGCGCAGCACCGCGCCGTCGTCCCAGCTGCCCTCGAGCAGCTTGTAGACGACGTCGACGTACTCGTCGGCCCACGCGTAGCGCTCGTCGTGCGGGGTCAGCCCCGGCAGCCCGTAGTTGCGGTGCGCGTTCTCCAGCGCCGAGGTGACGATGTTCCAGCCGATCCGCCCCTTCGTGAGGTGGTCGAGCGTGGCCGCGCGCCGGGCGAACGTGAAGGGGTGCTCCTGGATCACCGAGCTGGTCCAGGCCAGGCCGAGGTGCTCGGTCACCGCGCCGAGGGCGGAGAGCATCACCGACGGGTCGTGCGAGGGGATCTGCAGGCCCTCGGTGACGAAGGTGTCCCAGCCGCCGCGGTAGTCGCCGTAGAGCCCGACGACGTCGGCGAAGAAGAGCGCGTCGAAGCGCGCCGCCTCCAGCTCGCGGGCCAGGTCCGTCCACAGCGAGAGCTCGTCGAAGCGGGCCTGCTGGGCGCGGGGGTGGCGCCACAGCCCCTCGAGGATGTGCCCCGGCGTGGCCATGACGAAGGCGCTCAGCAGCAGGCGCTTCCGGGGCGGCCCGGCGGGCCGGGCGGGGGCGGGGATCGAGGCGGTCACAGTCGCTTGTCCAGTCGTCGAACGGTCAGGGTCCCGGCCCGCTGCACCACCTGGACGAGCAGCACCATGACGACGATCGCGGTGACCATCACCGCGGTCTCGTAGCGGTAGTAGCCGTAGCGGATGGCGAAGTCGCCGATGCCTCCGCCGCCGACCAGCCCGGCGATCGCGGAGTAGGACAGGAAGCTCACGAGCATGATCGTGAACGAGCTCGCCAGCCCCGGGCGGGCCTCGACGAGCACCACGCTCCAGACGGCCCGCCGGCGGCTGGCGCCCAGCGAGCGCGCGGCCTCGACGACCCCCAGCGGCACCGAGAGCAGGTTCTGCTCCACGAACCGGGCCAGGTAGGCGGTCGCGTTGATCGTCAGCGGCACCGTGACGGCCACCGTGCCCACGCTCGTCCCGACGATCAGCCGGGTCAGCGGGATGATCGCGATGAGCAGGATGAGGAAGGGGAAGGAGCGCACGAGGTTCACCGCGGCGTCCACCACCCGGAATCGCAGCGGGGCGGGGGCGAGCCCGCCGGGCTGGCTGACGTAGAGCAGGACGCCGATCGGGACCCCGAAGAGCACCGCCAGCGGCATCGCGATCGCCACCATGAGGCCGGTCTGGCCCAGGGCCTCGAGCATCTCGGGCCAGACCTCGACGACGGCGGACCAGCCTCCCCGGTCACCCACGGGCGCCCACCGCCTCGCGCAGGTCGGCCTCGCGCAGCGCGCGGCCGGTCTCGGAGGTGCTGGGGGCCAGGCGGATCTCGTCGTCCAGGAGGAACTTGGCGATGTCGCTGCGCGGGGCCAGCGGCGAGCCGTCGAGGCGCAGGTGCTCCACGACCCGGCCGGCCTCCATCACCGCCACGTCCTGCGCCAGCGCCTTGACGACGTTCATCTGGTGCGTGACCAGCACGATCGTGATCCCCAGCTGCTCGTTGACGTCCTTGAGGTACTGCAGCACCGAGATCGTCGTGGCCGGGTCGACGGCGCTGGTCGGCTCGTCGCACAGCAGCACGCTGGGCTCGTTGGCCAGGGCCCGGGCGATGGCCACCCGCTGCTTCTGGCCGCCGGACAGCTTGGACGGGTACGTCCCGGCCTTGTCGCCGAGGTCGACCACCTCCAGGCTGGCCGCCACCTTCGCCGCGCGGCGGGCGCGCGGCACCCCGGCGATCCGCAGGGCCAGGTCGACGTTCTCGGCCGCGGTGAGGTTCTCCAGCAGGTTGAAGTGCTGGAAGATCATCCCGATCTTCGCCCGCCGGGCCCGCAGCTCGCGCTCGGGCAGCGCGGTGAGGTCCTCGCCGTCGACGACGACGGTGCCCGCGTCCGGCCGCTCGAGCAGGTTGATCGTGCGGACCAGCGTCGACTTCCCGGCGCCGGAGAAGCCGATGATCCCCTGGACGGCGCCCCGCGCCACGTGCAGGTCGACCTCGTCGACGGCGCGGAAGGGGCCGTCGTCCCCGTCGAAGGTCTTGGTGATGCTGTTCAGGGAGATCACGCGTCAGCCCTTCCACCACTGCGAGAGCTGCTCGGCCGGGTCCTCGTCCCAGGGCAGCGGGGCCCAGTCGCCGTAGAAGTCGAGGTAGAAGTCCTTGACCTCCTGGGTCTGGAACGCCGCCTGCAGGTCCTTCGTCTTCTGGGTGCCGACCTCGTCGGGGCGGCCGGCGAAGACGATCCGGTACGGCTTGGCGTCGGCGTCCTCCTCGCGCAGGATCGCGTCGGCCTCGGGGTCGAGCTCCATCTCCACCGCCTGGCGGGAGAAGAGGAACCCGGCGTCGACGTCGGGCAGCGTCTGGGTCAGGGTCTGCTGGTCGACCTCGATGAACTGGTAGTCGTGCGGGTTGTCGGTGATGTCCTGCTGGCTGAGCTCGACGACCGGGACGCCGTCCTCGACGCTCAGCCGGCCGGCGTCGGCCAGCAGCTGCAGGGCGCGCCCGTTGTTCGCCGGGTCGGCCGGGATGGCGATGCGCGCGCCGTCGGGCAGCTCCTCGACCGAGTCGACCTTCGTGGAGTACACGCCGGCCGGCGAGCCGACCGCGTAGAACAGCGGCACGACGTCGGTGCCGTTGTCGCGGTTGAAGGACTGCAGGTAGGCGCCGTGCTGGAAGAAGTTGTAGTCGGCCTCCCCGCGCGAGACGGCGTGGTTGGGCTGGACGATGTCGGTGACGTAGGTGATCTCCACGTCGTAGCCCTCCTCCTCCAGCCGGTCGCTGGCGAGCTCCAGCGGCTCGGAGTAGGCCGGGGTGTCGGTGGCGATGATCGAGATGGAGCGGTCCTCGGTGCCGGCCTCGGCAGAGGCGTCGCCGCCGGCGAGGCCGCACGCGGAGAGGGACAGCGCGCCGAGCGCGGTCAGGCCGGTGGCGGCGAGGGCGGTGCTGGGTCGTCGGCGGTGCGGGGTGCTCACGGGGTGCCTCCAGGGGCGGGTCGGGCGGAAGAGGGCAGGGGGCGTCCGCGCGCCGGGCGGCGCGCAGACGAGGTGGTGCTGGGGGGTGGGGTCTCAGGCGCCGACGGGGACGGCGGCTGGGGCGTAGGTGCGGTCGCGGTGGACCAGGGGGATGCGGTCGGTGGAGGTGACCGCGGTGACCTGGCCGAGGGCGATGAGGCTGTCGCCGACGTCGACGAAGGAGGGGATGCGGCCGCTGAGGCGGGCCACCGCCCCAGCCAGGTCGGGCAGGCCGCGCTCGTCCCAGGACCACGCGGCGGCGCCGGAGAAGCGCTGCGCGGCGGGGCCGGAGAAGGTGCGGGCGACGTGCTCCTGGTCGTCGGCGAGCAGGTGCGCCGCGAACGTCCGCGACTCGAAGAAGGCCCTCAGGGACGAGGAGGTCTTCGAGATGTTGAACGACACGAAAGGGGGTTCCAGAGAAACGGACACGACAGAGATGGCGGTGAATCCGACGGGCTCCGAAGAATGCGCGGTCGTGAGCACCCAGACGCTGGAGGATGCAGGACGGAAAGCGCTTCGGAGGTCGACGGAGACACCCACGGGGGTGGGCACACGTGCTCCTGGGGTTCTGGTGGGATGGCGCCGCGCGAGCGCGCTCAGCGCCGGGGAGTGACCGGGGGATGTGGGGCGGTCAGGCCCGACACATGGCGCTGGCCTGCATCGACAGGTCGACGTGGCGCCTGCTCACCAGGAAGGTGCCGGCGGCGCGCGAGGGCGCCGGGGTGCTGCGGAGCATGGTGTTCCTCCATCGGTCCTGGCGGTAGCACCTTCCCCGAGGGGTGGTTGCTGCGACGTCGGCGAGCCAGGTCTCTCAGTCGCTCTGGATGGGCGAGGGGAACGTTATGGGGAAATGCGGGGCGGCGTCAAGCGACGCGCGGGGACGGGAATTCCTCGACGAGGCGCGCAGGGTTGACACGCACTCGGCGCGCGGCGAGCCTCGGCCTCCCGCCCCACCTCCGGAAGGCTCCGCATGTCCGCCACCGACGAGCTCCTCGCCAACGCCCAGCGCTACGCCGCGTCCTTCGACCAGGGCGACCTGCCGCTGCCCCCGGCCAGGCACGTGGCCGTCGTCGCGTGCATGGACGCGCGCCTGAACGTCTACGGACTGCTCGGCCTCGCCGAGGGCGACGCGCACGTCATCCGCAACGCCGGCGGCGTCATCACCGCCGACGAGCTGCGCTCCCTCGCGATCAGCCAGCGCCTGCTCGCCACGACCGAGGTCGTGCTGATCCACCACACGGACTGCGGGATGCTCACCTTCACCGACGACGAGTTCCGCCGCTCGATCGAGGCGGAGACCGGCGTCAAGCCCGCCTGGGCGGCCGAGGCCTTCACCGACCTCGACGCCGACGTGCGGCAGAGCATCGCCCGGATCCAGGCCGACCCGTCCATCCCGCACAAGGACTCCGTGCGCGGCTTCGTCTACGACGTGCGCACCGGGGCGCTGCGCGAGGTCTCCTGAGCCGCCGCCGGGGCGCCGGGCTGCTGCTCGGCGCCGTCCTCCTGGCCGGCTGCTCCGGCGGGCCGGACGGCGCGCCAGCGGGCCCCAGCGCCTCCGCGCCCTCGGCAGCGGAGCCGAGCGCCCCGGAACCGCGGACGCTCTCGCTCGTGGCCACCGGTGACGTCCTGCTGCACCCGGCGCTGTGGGAGCAGGCCCGCGCAGACGGCGGGGACGGCGGGGACGGCGCCGACGGCGGGCTCGACTTCGCGCCCCAGCTGGCGGCCGTGCGGCCCCGGGTGGCCGGCGCCGACCTCGCGATCTGCCACCTCGAGACGCCCCTGGCCCCCGCCGAGGGCCCGTACCGCGGCTACCCGTCGTTCGCCGCCCCGCCGCAGGTGGTCCCCGCGCTCGCGGCGGCCGGGTACGACGCCTGCACGACGGCGTCCAACCACAGCTTCGACGCCGGAGCCGCCGGGGTGGACCGGACCCTCGACGCCCTCGACGCGGCCGGGCTGGCGCACGCCGGCACCGCGCGCACGCCCGAGGAGGCCGGCCGTCCGACCGTCCTCCGGGTCGAGACCGCGCGGGGCCCGGTGGCGGTGGCGCTCCTGGCCTTCACCTACGGGTTCAACGGCGTCCCGGCGCCGGGGGGCGAGGCCTGGCGCGGGGACCTCCTCGACGAGGACGCGGTGCTGCGCGAGGCCGCGGCCGCACGCGCCCAGGGCGCCGAGGTCGTCGTGGTCGCGCTGCACTGGGGCTCGGAGTACCAGCCGGAGCCGACCGCGCAGCAGCTCGACGTGGCGCCCAGGCTGCTCGCCTCGCCCGACGTCGACCTGCTCCTGGGCCACCACGCGCACGTCGTGCAGCCCGTGGAGCGGATCGGCGACGAGTGGGTCGCCTACGGCCTGGGCAACCTCCTCGCCCACCACGCCACGGCCGGAGAGCCGCTGCGCGAGGGGCTGCTCGTGCGCTTCGGGCTCACCGAGCAGCCGGACGGGCGGTTCGTGGCCACCGAGGCCGGCTACGCGCCGCTGCTCGTGCCCGACGAGCCGCCGCTCGGCGTGGTCGACGTGGCTGCCGCGCTGCGCGCTGGCGGAGCGCCGAACGCGCCCGTGGAGAGGCTGGCGCGGGCGGAGGAGCGGACCACCGCCGTGGTCACCAGCCGGGGCGCCGCGGCCGCGGGCCTGGAGCCGCTGGGCCCGCCGTAGGCGGTTGGATGGCGGGGTGGACCCCCTCCGCCGCCGGCTGCCGTTCGACGGCACCGCGACGGACGCGCTGCGCCGGCTGCGCGACGAGCCGGGCCTCGTGGCACTGGTGGGTTCGTGGGCCGGGGGAGGCGCGGTCATGGCCGTCCGCCCCCTGCGCGCGGTGCCGCCGGAGCAGGCGCCGTGGGAGGTGCTGGACGCACCGGCCGACGTCCTCGCGGACGAGCCGGCGTCCGACCACGTCGGCGGCGGCTGGTTCGGCTCGCTCGGCCACGGCCTCGCCCGGCGCCTGGAGGTGCTGCCGCCGCCGGGGGAGCGGCCGGTGCCCCTGCCGGAGCACGCCTGGGCGTTCTACGACTCCGTGCTGCGCCTGCGCCCCGACGGCTCGTGGTGGGCCGAGTGGCTGCCCGGCACCGCGCCCGAGCGCGTCGAGCGCCTCGTCGCGGACGCCGTCGCGGCGCTGGCCGCACCGCCTCGCCGGGCGGCCTTCGCCCTCGGCCCCGTCACGACGACCCCGTCGGCCGCCGCGCACCGCCGGGCGGTGGCGCGGACGGTGGAGCACATCCGCGAGGGGGACGTCTTCCAGGCGAACGTCTGCCTGCGCCTCGACGCCGGCCTCGACGGCGACCCGCTGGACCTCTTCTGCGCCGGTGTCGAGGCTCTCGCCCCCGCGCACGCCGCGTTCGTCCGCCTGCCCGGCGGGGCGGCGCTCGCGAGCCTGAGCCCGGAGCTGTTCTGGCGCCGCCGCGGCCGCGAGGTGCTCGCCTCGCCGATCAAGGGCACCGCGCCGCGCACGGGCACCCGGGAGCAGCAGGACGCCGCCCGGGCAGCCCTGCTCGCCTCGGCCAAGGACCGCGCCGAGAACGTCATGATCGTCGACCTCATGCGCAACGACCTGAGCCGGGTGAGCCGGCCCGGGACCGTGGCCGTGGGGGCGCTGAACCGGGTCGAGGCGCACGCCGGGGTCTGGCACCTCGTCTCCGACGTGCGCGCCACCCTGCGCCCCGGCGCCAGCGACGGCGACGTGCTGCGCGCCACCTTCCCGCCCGGCTCGGTGACCGGCGCTCCCAAGGTGCGGGCGCTGGAGGTCATCGCCGAGGTCGAGGCCACCGCGCGCGAGCACTACACCGGCGCGATCGGCTTCTCCAGCCCCACGTGGGGCGCCGAGCTCAACGTCGCGATCCGCACCTTCGAGGCCGCCGGGGGGCGGGTGTGGCTGGGGGTCGGCGGCGGCATCACCGCCGGGTCCGACCCGGCCGCCGAGCTGGAGGAGTGCTGGACCAAGGCCCGCCCGCTGCTGGCCGCGGTCGGCTCGGCGCTGCCGGGCGAGGGCGCGCCGGCGGGCCTGCCGGTCGTGACCGGGCGGGTCGACGCCGCCTCGGGCGTCTTCGCCACCCTCGCCGTGCGCGACGGCGTCGCGC
>NZ_JBZYWI010000065.1:0-16960 GCF_058932755.1 Quadrisphaera sp. DVD1 | reverse complement strand
CGCCGGTGCTGCTCGAGGCGCTCCTCGGCGCCCTGGCGGCTGACGGCGCCCGCCTGCGCGGCGACGCGGCGGCCCGCGAGGCCGCCCCGGCCGGCGTCCTCGTGCGCGCTGCGCGCGAGGACGACTGGGCGGGGGAGGGCACCGGTGCCGAGGTCGTCGTGGGCGTCGTGGAGCACCTCGCCGACGCGCTGGAGCAGCGTGCGGTCTTCTCCAGCGGCCACACCGAGGTGCTCCTGACCACGAGCGCGGCCTCGGCGCAGCGGTTCGTGGCCGGCGTCGAGGCGGCGACCGTGCTGGTCAACCCGCCTCTGGAGGTCCTGGCGCCGCCCGGTGGCGTGGAGCCGGCGACCTCGGTGCAGCGCGTGCACGCGCGCGGCCCGATCGGTGCGGCCGAGCTGATGACCACCCGCTGGGTGCTCCGTGACGACGGCCTGCCCGGGGCCTGACACAATCGCTGCGCCCGCTCTGCTGCTCTGCTGGAGGTCCCGATGCTCGTCGCCGCCATGATCCTCGCCGTCGAGGAGGCGCCCGAAGGGGGCCGCGAGCTGCCGATGCCCCCGCTCGCGTTCGGCCTCATGGCCTTCTGCTTCCTGCTCGGCCTGCTGGCGCTCACCTTCGCGTTCCGCAGCGTCGGCAAGCGGCACTGAGCAGCGGCCGCGTGCGCCTGGGCGTGATGGGCGGCACCTTCGACCCCATCCACCACGGCCACCTCGTGGCCGCCAGCGAGGTCGCGGCTCGCTTCGACCTCGACGAGGTCGTGTTCGTGCCCACCGGCGAGCCGTGGCAGAAGTCCGAGCGCCGCGTCTCCGCGGCCGAGCACCGCTACCTCATGACGGTGGTGGCCACGGCGTCCAACCCGCGGTTCACCGTCAGCCGCGTGGACGTCGACCGGCCCGGCCCGACCTACACGATCGACACCCTGCGCGACCTGCAGACCCAGCGCCCGGACGCCGACCTGTTCTTCATCACCGGCGCCGACGCCCTCGCCCAGATCCTGTCGTGGAAGGACGCCGAGCAGCTGTTCTCCCTCGCGCACCTCGTCGGCGTCACGCGCCCCGGGCACGAGCTGAGCGAGACCGGGCTGCCGCCGGGCGCGGTCAGCCTGCTCGAGGTGCCGGCGCTGGCGATCTCCTCCACCGACTGCCGCACGCGCGTGGCCGCGGGCCTGCCGGTCTGGTACCTCGTGCCCGACGGCGTCGTCCAGCACATCGCCAAGCACCACCTCTACCGCGACGAGGGCTGAGCCCGCGCGTGAGATCCTGGGGGCCGGAGCCGGACGTCGTCCGGCCTCACCCCCGCACCGAGGAGCCCTGAGCACCGGATGACCGCCTCACCCCGCGCCGTCGAGCTGGCCGTCGCCTCGGCGCGGGCCGCCGCCGACAAGCAGGCCACCGAGATCCTCGCCCTGGACGTCAGCGACCAGCTCGTCATCACCGACGTCTTCGTCCTGGCCGCCGCCGCCAACGACCGCCAGGTGCGGGCCGTCGTCGACGCCATCGAGGACGCCCTGGCGGCTCTCGGCGCGCACGTCGTGCGCCGCGAGGGCCTCAACGAGGCGCGCTGGGTGCTGCTCGACTTCGGCGAGATCGTCGTGCACGTGCAGCTCGCCGAGGACCGCCAGTACTACGCCCTGGAGCGGCTGTGGAAGGACGGGCCGGCGATCGAGCTCCCCGAGGAGGTCACCCGGCCCCGCAGCGTCCTCGACGAGGGCTCCGCGGCGGCCGCCGACGGCCAGCGCCTCGGCGGCTGACCGCTCTGTGACCGCCACCCGCGTCGTCCTGTGGCGGCACGGCCGCACCGCGTCCAACGCCGAGGGCCGGTTCCAGGGCCAGCTCGACGTCGACCTCGACGACGTCGGCCGCGCCCAGGCCGCTGAGGCGGGTGCGGTGCTGGCCGAGCTCGCGCCCACCCGCATCGTCAGCTCCGACTTGCTGCGCGCCGCGCACACCGCCGGCGCGCTGGCCGAGCGGACCGGCCTGGTGGTGCAGACCGACCCGGCGCTGCGCGAGCTGGACGCCGGCGCCTGGCAGGGGCTGCTGCACGCCGACATCCGCGCCGGCTGGCCGGAGATGTTCGAGGCCTGGCGCGGTGGCGAGGACGTCGCCGTCGGCGGCGGGGAGCGGCGCAGCGAGGTCGGGCGCCGGGTCGCCGACGCCGTCCGCGGGCACGCCGCGACCACGCCGGACGGCGGGCCGCTCGTCGTCGTCTCGCACGGAGGAGCGGTGCGGGCCGGCGTCCTGGAGCTGCTCGGCCTGCCGATCGGCTCCTGGCCGCGCCTGGGCAGCCTCGGCAACTGCCGCTGGGCGGTGCTGGAGGAGCGCGCCGACGGCTGGTCGCTCGCCGGGTACGACCTCGGCGCGGTGCCGCACCCCCGCGCCCGGCGCAGCTCCTCCGACCGGGCGTCCGAGTCCGCTCCGGACGCCGCCGCGACCGTCTAGACGACCGACGGGGCGAACCCTCAACCCGGGCCCGCGCCCGCCGATGCAGGTGGTGGACCGGTGCGCCTCCCGGCGGGCCGCAGACCCCTCGAGGTGCATGGACATGCTCGGCCCTGGCACGCGCATCCTGGCGCGGCTGCGATTCGCCCACAAGGTCGCTGTCATCGGCGCCGTCCTCGTCGTGCCGGTGGCGGTCCTCGCGCAGGGGCAGGTGTCCGCGATCTCGGGGCAGCAGGCCTTCGCCGAGGACGAGCGCGACGGCGTCGCCTACCTGCGTCCCGCCCTGGACCTCTACGGCCGGCTCACCGCGCTGCGGGTCGAGCTCGCCAGCGGGTCGGCGTCCGCCGACCTGGCCCCGGCCGTGGCCGCCGTCACCGCCGCCGAGGCCGAGCTCGGTCAGGGCCTGCTCACCACGCAGGCGTGGAGCGGCGCGCAGGCCGCCCTGGAGGGCCTCCCCGCGACGCTGGGCCCGGCCGACGCCGAGGCGCTGGACGCGGCGGTGGCCGCCGTCGGTGCCCTCGTCGGGGCCGCCTCGGACGGCTCGCAGCTCACCTTCGACCCCGAGCTCGCCTCCTACTTCACCTGGGACGTCGCCACCGCGCGGCTGACCGGGGTGCTCGACGCCGCCAGCACGGGCGCGCTCCTCGTGGCCACCGGCGGCTCCTCGGCCGACCTGGCCGTGGCCGCCGACCGGCTCGCCTCCGCGGCCGACCTGACCGCTGCCGAGCTGGCCAAGGCCTACCCCGAGGACGCGGGCACCGCCGCCCTGGCGCCGCAGGAGGAGGCCGTGACCGCCGCGGCCGCCGGGCTGGCGCAGGCGCTGCTCGCCCACGAGGGCGGCGTCCCGGCTCCCGACGACCCGGCCGTGGCCGCTGCCGCGGCGCTGACCACCGACGCCACCGCGCTCATCACCGGCACCGTGGACCGCCTCGACGCCCTCATCGCCGACCGCCAGGACCGCCTGCGCACGCAGCTGCTCGTGCCGCTGGCCGAGACGGCGGTGGCGCTGCTCGTCGCCGGCTACCTGTTCGCCAGCTTCACGTCGGCCACCTCCACCGCCCTGCGCTCCCTGCGCGCCGGCCTCGGGGCCATGGCCGCGGGGGACTTCCGCTCGCTGCCGCGGGTCGACGGCCGCGACGAGCTCGCGCAGATGTCCCACGCCGTCGGCGAGGTGGGCGCCGCGATGAAGGACACCATCGGGCGGATCGAGGCCAGCGCCGGGCGCCTCGCGCTCGCTTCGGAGGAGCTGACGGCGACCAGCGCGAGCGTCGCTGCGGCTGCGGAGTCGACGCAGTCGCAGGTGGCCGCGCTGGGGCAGGTGGCCGACGCCGTCGAGCGAGGCACCTCCACGCTCAGCACCGCGGCCTCGCAGATGACCAGCGCCATCGGCGAGGTCGCCGCGGGGGCCAGCAGGGCGGCGTCCGTGGCCCGCAGCGCGGTGGACGACATGGGCGCCACCCGCGGCGCGGTCGCGGCCCTGGCGGGCTCCGCCGAGGAGATCGGGCAGGTCTCGCGCCTCATCGAGGGCATCGCCGACCAGACGAACCTGCTCGCCCTGAACGCCACGATCGAGGCGGCTCGCGCGGGGGAGGCCGGCAAGGGCTTCGCCGTCGTCGCGCACGAGGTCAAGGAGCTGGCGCAGCAGACCTCTGGGGCCACGGGGGACATCCAGGGGAGCGTCTCGGGCGTGCAGGGCCAGACGGCAGCGATGTCCGCGGCCATGCAGCGCATGGACGACCTCATCGCCGACATCAGCGCCCAGCAGACCCTCATCGCCGGCGCGGTGGAGGAGCAGGCGGCGACGACCTCGGCGATGCAGACCAGCATCGAGGAGACCGCCCGCTCCAGCCACGGGCTCAACGAGAGCGTCGCGGCGGTCGCCGACGGCGCGCGCACCACCGCGGACGGCGCGGCGCGCACCCGCGCCGCGGCCTCCGGCATCGCCGTGCTGGGCTCGGACCTGCGCGCCCTGGTCGCGCGCTTCACCTGGTGACGCGCCGCGACGGGGCCGGTGTCCAGTTCTCCCCGAAGACGGTCTAGACTCTCCGACGTTGCCCAGGGCCTGGCTCTGGACGACGGGGCTGTGGCGCAGCTGGTAGCGCACCTCCATGGCATGGAGGGGGTCAGGGGTTCGAATCCCCTCAGCTCCACCGACACGGACGGCGGTGCCCTCGGGCACCGCCGTCCGTCGTCCTGTCAGTGCTTGACGGCCTTGGCCACCGCGTCCTGAGCCGGCGCCGAGGTGGAGGAGGCCTTCTTCTCGGCCCGCTTCTCCTTGAGCGACTTCTCGGACTTCTTCGACGTGTGGCTGTGCGACGACTTGTCGGACATGGCGTCCTCCGGCGTGGAAGCGACGCCGCCGTGGCGCCGCGCTGCGCTCGTCCCAGGGTAGGACCGCGCGCGGCGCCTGGGGAGGCCCGCGATGACATGATCACGCCGGTGGAGCCAGTGCACCCCCAGCGCGAGGTGCTGCCCGACGGCCTCGACGGCTGGTGCCTCGCCGCGCTCGGGTCGGCGCCCGTGGAGGTGCTCTCGGTCTCGCTGCGGGTCTCGCGGGTGTTCGCGGTGCGCCTGGCCGACGGCCGCGAGGCGGTCGTGAAGGCCCGTGACCACACCGTCGCCCGGGCCGGGGCCTGCGTGGGGGTGCAGGGCCGCCTGGCCGACGCCGGGTTCCCGGTGGCGCGGCCCCTCACCGGCGTCAGCGCCTGCCGGGGGCGGGCGGTGCACGCCGAGGAGCACCGCCCCGGCGGGACGGTCGTGGCGGACGACGGACCGGACGCCGCGGCGGCGTCCGGGCGGCTCCTCGCCCGCGCCGCCGCGCTCCTGCGCTCCGAGGCCGTGGCGCCGAGGCCGGACCCGGAGTGGCTCGTCTGGGACCACGCCGGCCCGGGGCCGTGGACGCCGAACGCGATGTTCGACGCCCAGGAGGCAGCGGTCGGCCTGCCCGCGTGGCTGGGCGACCTCGCGGCGCGCACCCGGCGCCGGCTCGTGCGGGCCTCGCTGCCCGCCGTCCTCGGCCACGGCGACTGGGAGGCGCAGAACCTGCGCTGGAGCGCCAGCGAGCCGTACGTCGTCCACGACTGGGACAGCCTCGCCCGGCGGCCCGAGGCCGCGCTCGCCGGCGCCGCCGCAGGCGTGTTCGCCAGCGCGGTGTTCACGACGCTGGCGCCCCTGGAGAGCTCGGCCGCCTTCCTCGACGCCTACCAGTCGGGCGCCGGGCGGGCCTTCGGCCGCGAGGAGGCCGAGGTGGCCTGGGCCGCGAGCCTGTGGCCGGCGCTCCACCGCGCGCGCCTGGAGCTGCTCTACGACCTGCCGCCGGTGGCCGTCCTCGCCGTCGAGGCGCAGGCGGAGGAGCGGCTGGTCCGCTCGGGTGCGTGACCACGGGCGTCCGGGCCTGGCCGAGCGTCGGAGGGGCGTCCTGCGGTGGAGGGAGCAGCAGGGGGAGGGTCGTCGTGGACGCCGACCAGGCCGTCGAGCAGGTGGGGGAGTGGACCACCGACGAGCGGGAAGGGCGCGTCTACGAGGTGACGACGAAGCGGCGCTCCGGCGCCTGAGCAGCAGGAGGACCACCATGGCGCAGGACTCGCACGACAGCGCAGACGACGTCGACGTCGACGCCCTGCCCAGCACCCTGCAGCGCTCCGACGCCAAGGCGCAGGCGACCTACGCGAAGACGCTGGAGTCGGCCGAGGAGACGTACGACGGCGACGAGCGGCGGGCCCACCAGACGGCCTTCGCGGCGCTGAAGCACACGCACGAGAAGGTCGGCGACCACTGGGAGCCCAAGGCCGGCGGCCGCAAGGGCCCGTCCGACGCGCAGGCCGCGGGCGGTCGCGACACGGACCGCGAGACGGCTGGCGGGGTGGACGCCGGCGCCACCAAGGAGCACCTGCTGGACGTCGCGAGGCGCCTCGACGTCCCGGGGCGGTCGTCGATGACCAAGGACGAGCTCGTCGAGGCGATCCAGAAGGCCAACGACCGCGAGACGCGGAAGGCCCGCGAGGGCGGCTGAGCGGCGGCTCAGGCGCTCGCAGCCGCCGCGTCGACGAGGACCGCGATGCCGTCGAGCACCCGCTCGAGGCCGAAGCGGTACGCGTGCTCGGGGTCGTGGGCGCTGCCGTGCGCCGTGCCCGCTGCTGTGCCCACGCGCGTGGCCAGCGGGTAGGCCGCCGGGTCGAGCACCTCGGCGAGCAGCGGCCCGGCGCTCGCCCACCACTGCGCGTCGGTGGCGCCCGTGCCTGCGGCCTGGCGTGCAGCCAGGGCGTCGCGCGCGCTGGCCCGCACGAAGACGAGCAGGTGGGTCAGGCAGTCGTCGAGCACGACGTCGTCCAGGCCGGTGCCGTCCAGGGCCGCGAGCTCGTGCTCGTACTTGGCCATCTGTCCCGGGCCGAGCGGCGGCCGCAGCGTCGAGACGGCGGCCGCCCAGGGGTGCGCGGTGTACAGGTCGCGGTTCTCCTGGGCCACGGCGCGCAGGCGCTCGCGCCAGGGCCGGCCGTCGGTGCGGCGCCGGGGGGAGCGGGCGTAGGCGGCGTCGAGCATGAGGTCCAGCAGTTCCGCCTTGCCGGGCACGTAGGTGTAGAGCGACATCGGGGAGGCCCCGAGCCGCTGGGCCACCGCGCGCATGGTCACACCGGCCAGGCCGCCCTCGTCGGCGAGGGCGAGGGCCGCGTCCACGACGTCGTCGAGGTCCAGGGCCCGCCGGGGCCCGCGCGCGGGAGCGGGGAGCGGGCGCCGCCAGAGCAGAGCCAGCGTCCGCGCGGGGTCCCCGGCGCTCGTGCGGTCGGTCGGGTCCGGGGTCACGGGAACATCATCGCCGCCCAGACGTTGTACGTAGTACGCCGTACAACGTACGGCGATGCGCGACCACCTGGAGGACCCGTGAAGATCACCGCCACCGCGCTGTCGTTCACCGTGGACGACGTCCCGGCGTCCAGCGCCTTCCTCGTCCAGCACTTCGGCTTCGTGGAGCAGGTCGCCGCCGACGGCTTCGCCTCGCTCGCGCGCGAGGACGCCGGAGTCCACGTCGCGCTGGTGCGCCGCGGGCTGCCGACCATGCCGGCGGACCAGCGCGACGTCCACGCCACCGGCGTCATCCTCGCCTTCGTCGTCGATGACCTGGAGGGCGAGCTGGCGCGCCTGCAGGCCGAGGGCGTGGCGATCACCATGCCCCTGACCGTCGAGGAGTGGGGCGAGCGGGCCTTCCAGGTGCGCGACCCCAACGGGCTCGTCGTCCAGCTCGTCGACTGGAACGGCGCGACCGCCTCCTGAGGGAGCGCGGGCGCACCGACCGGTGCCGCCGATCAGCACGAGGCAGGCTCTGCGACATGAGCACCCTCGCGCTGCGCCCCGCCATGGTCGACGACCGGCCCGTCCTCGAGCGCCTGTGGCAGCTGTTCGCCCACGACCTCTCCGAGCGCAGCGGCGCGCTGCCCGGCCCCGACGGCGCCTTCCGCGCGGAGCGGCTCGCGGCGGCCTTCGGGGACGCCGACCGCCAGCCGCACCTCGTCGTCCTCGACGGGCACCCGGTCGGGTTCGCGGTGGTGCGGGGGCTGGCCGGCCCCGCCCGGGTGGTGAACGCGTTCTTCGTCGTGCGGTCCGTCCGGCGGCGCGGGGTGGGCCGCGAGGCGGCGGCCGCCGTCCTGTCCCTGCACCCGGGCCCCTGGGAGGTGCCGTTCCAGGACGACAACACCCCGGCCGTCGCCTTCTGGCGCCGGGTGGCCCAGGACGCCGTCGGGGACGCCTGGACCGAGGAGCGCCGCCCCGTGCCCGGCAGGCCCGACGCGGCACCGGACGTGTGGATCTCCTTCGACACCTCCGGCGGCGCTGGGCCTCACCCGGGGGCCGACCTCAGTTGAGGTAGCCCTCGACGACCTCGGTCGGGCGAGGGGTGGCCTTGTCGGGGTCCTGGCCGTTGGCCCGCAGCGCCTGGCGCCGGCGGAGCAGGTCCCAGGTCTGGTCGAGGCGCTCCTCCAGCTCGGCGAGGCGCTGGCGCTCCGCCGGATCGAGGCCGCTGCCGTCGCTGTGGCGCTCGCGGAGCGCGTGCTCCTCGGCGACGAGCTCGTCAACGCGCTGGTGCAGCTCCCGGTCGTCCATGGTGGTCATGCTCGCCCGTCAGCGCCCCCGGCGCGACCTCAGGACGGGCGGCCGAAGGGGGTGTCGTCGAGCTTCTCGCGCAGCTCGAGCAGGGAGTCGAAGACGCGGACGGCCCCGGCGTCCAGGAGCTCCTCGGTGGAGAACCCGCCCGTGCGCAGCCCCAGGGTCGGGACGTCGAGCTTGCCGGCCGCGATGACGTCGTAGACGGAGTCGCCGAGCATCACGCCAGAGGCGCCCTCGACCTTGGCCAGGGCGGTCTGGACGATGTCGGGCTCGGGCTTGCTCTTCTCCGCGTCGTCGGAGGTGGTCCAGGCGTCGGCCAGGCCCTTGCCGTCGATGAGGTCGAGGAAGGCCTCCACGTGCTTGGTCTCCCCCGAGCTGGCGAGCACGAGCTTGAAGCCGCGGTCCTTCACGTCGGCGAGCAGCTCGTGGGCGCCCTCGAACGGCGCCACCTCGCCGATCAGCTCGTCGAACTCCTCGACCCACGCCTCGCGCAGCTCGTCGCCGTGCGCCTCCTCGACGTCCTTCCCGGCCACCTCGGGCACGAACATGTCGCCGCCCATGCCGATCCCGCGGTGGATGCGCCACAGCGGCCGGGTGATGCCGTAGCGGCGGAAGGCCCGGTGCCAGGCCAGCGCGTGCTGGTAGTTGGTGTCGACCAGCGTGCCGTCGACGTCGAAGATCGCGGTGTCTGCCACAGCCGCGACCTACCCCGGCCCGCGCGGGTGCATGCGCGGGCCGGGGCAGGGGTACTCCACGGGCATGACCGAGTCGACGGCAGGAGCAGCCCGCGGCGTCGCCCAGGCGCTCAACCAGCTCACCGAGCAGACGTCCAGCCTGGTCCGCCAGGAGGTCGCCTCCGCGCAGGTGGAGCTGCTCGACAAGCTCAAGGCGAACCTCCCGGCTGCCGGCATGCTCGCGGCCTCGGGGCTGGCCGGCACCCTGGCGGTGGCCAGCAGCTACCGCTGGGTGCTCGCCGTGCTGGAGAAGCGGCTGCCTCCGGCCAGCGCGGCGTTCCTGGCGCTGCTCGGCTACGGCGCGGCCGCGGGAGCGGCGGCCGTGGTGGGCGCGGGCTGGCTCGAAGAGGCTCCGGCGCCGGTCCCGAGCGAGACCGCCCGCGACGTCAGCACGGTCGTCGCCGACGCCGCGGGCGGGGCGAGCGGCCCCGGCACCACCCAGGGCTGACCGCTACCGGGCCACCCCTCCCTCGTGATCAGGGGATCCCGCCACCCGGGTGCGGTGGCGGGATCCCCTGATCACGGAAGGGGCGAGGAGGTCACTCCGAGGCGGTCGCGGTGTCGCCGGGGGTCTGCTCGCTGCTCGGCGGGCCGACCCAGACCGTCTTGTGGTTCATGAACGCGTGCATGCCCAGGTCGGTCAGCTCGCGGCCGTACCCGCTCTGCTTGACCCCGCCGAAGGGCAGCTGGGAGTAACTCGTGGTCATGCCGTTGATGAAGACCATCCCCGACTGCACGTCGCGGATGAACAGCGCCCGCTCGTCCTCGTCCTCCGTCCACAGGTTGGAGCCGAGCCCGTAGGGGTGGCTGTTGGCGATCTCGATCGCCTCCTCCAGGCTCGAGACGGTGAACAGCGCCGCGACGGGCGCGAACACCTCCTCGTCGTAGACCCGCATGTCCGTGGTGATGCCGGTGAGCAGGGTCGGCGGGTAGAACCAGCCGGGCCCGTCGGGCCGCTGCCCGCCGACGACCACGGTGGCGCCCTTGTCGACGGCGTCCTTGACGTACTCCTCGACGTCCTCGCGGCCGGACTCCGTCGCGAGCGGCCCGACCTTCGTGCCCGGGTCCATCGGGTCGCCCACGGGGAGGGCGGCGAGCTTCTCGGCGAACAGCCGGGTGAACTCCTCCGCGACGTCGGCGTGGACGAAGAACCGCTTCGCCGCGATGCAGCTCTGCCCGTTGTTCTGGCAGCGCGCGGTGACGGCGACCTCCGCGGCGGTGTCGAGGTCGGCCGACGGCATGACGACGAACGGGTCGCTCCCACCGAGCTCGAGCACGGTGGGCTTGAGTGCGTCGCCGGCGATGGAGGCGACGGACTGCCCGGCCGGGGCGCTGCCGGTCAGCGTGGCGGCCACGACCCGGTCGTCGCGCAGCACCCGCTCGATCGTCGCGGACCCGATGAGCAGGGTCTGGAAGACGTCGTCGGGGAAGCCCGCCTTGCGGAACAGCTCCTCGAGGTAGAGCGCGGTCTGCGGCACGTTGCTCGCGTGCTTGAGCAGGCCGACGTTGCCGGCCATGAGCGCCGGGGCGGCGAAGCGCATGGCCTGCCAGAGCGGGAAGTTCCACGGCATGATCGCCAGGACGACGCCGAGCGGCTGGTAGGTGACGTAGGCCTCCCGGGCGCCGACGGCCTCGGCGTCCGCCCGCTTGGGCGCGAGGAACTCCGCGCCGTGGTCGGCGTAGAAGCGCAGGCAGGACGCGCACTTGGCGACCTCCGCCCTGGACGCCGCGAGGGTCTTGCCCATCTCGGTCGTCATGAGCTCGGCGACGGCGTCGGTGTCGGCGTCCAGGACGTCGGCGGCGGAGCGCAGCCAGCCGGCGCGCTCCTCGACGCTCGTGAGCCGGTAGGTCTTGAACGCCTCCGACGCCTTCGCGATCTTCTCCTCGAGCACCTCGTCGGAGAGGGGCTCGAACTCCTTCAGCGTCTCGCCCGTGACCGGGCTGATCGTCGCGATCGCCATCTCAGGCCGCCTCGGTGAGCTCGGTGACGGTGGCGTCGTCGAGGGTCAGTCCCGCGGCGCCGAGGTTCTCCTCCAGGTGCCCGACCGAGCCCGTGCCGGGGATGGGCAGGGTGACGGGGGAGGACTGCAGCAGCCAGGCCAGGGCGACCTGGCTCGCGGTGGCGCCGAGGCGCTTCGCCGCGACGTCGACCGGGCCGCCCGGCTCGGCGAGCTTGCCGGCCGCGATGGGGAACCACGGGATGAAGCCGATGCCCTGCTCCTCGCAGTGGGCGAGCACGGGCGCCGCGCTGCGGTTGCCGAGGTTGTACAGGTTCTGGACGGTCGCGACGCGGAAGACCTCGGAAGCGGCCTGGACCTCCTCCACGGAGACCTCGGACAGGCCCAGGTCGACGACCTTGCCCTCGTCCTGGAGCTCCTTGAGGACGCCGAACTGCTCCGCGCGGTCGACCTTCGGGTCGATCCGGTGCAGCTGGAAGAGGTCGATCTGGTCGACCTTGAGGCGGCGCAGGCTCAGCTCGCACTGCTGGCGCAGGTACTCGGGGCGGCCGACCGGGGTCCACACGTCGGGGCCCTGGCGGGTCAGCCCCGCCTTGGTCGCCACCACGACGTCGTCGGCGTAGGGGTGCAGCGCCTCGGCGATGATCTCCTCGCTGACGTTCGGCCCGTAGGAGTCGGCGGTGTCGATGAAGTTCACGCCCAGCTCGACGGCGCGGCGCACGACCGAGCGCGCGACCTCGCGGTCGGCCGGCTCGCCCCAGATCCCGGGGCCGGTGATCCGCATCGCGCCGTAGCCCAGCCGGTTGACGGTCTTGCCGCCCGGGAGGGTGAAGGTGCCGCTGGCGGTGACGTCGGGGGCGTTCGTGGTGCTCGTCATGCGGAGGCTCCTGCCTGTGGTGCTGGTGGTCCGTCGCTCTCCCTTGCCCGGCGCGCCGCCCGCGAAACGCGGTGGCTAGGGTCCGCGGCGGACCACCCACCGCCGGACCTGGAGCACCGATGCCCCTGTTCGACCTCGACGCCGAGGCCCTCGCCCGCTACCGCCCCGACGTCGCCGAGCCGGCCGGCTTCGACGACTTCTGGGCGACCACGCTGGCCGAGGCCCGCCAGCACGACCTGGCCGTGCGCGTGGAGCCCGTGGACGCCGGCCTGGTGCTCGTCGACGCCTTCGACGTGACCTTCGCCGGCTTCGGCGGGCACCCGATCCGGGCCTGGCTGACCGTGCCCGCCGGCGCGAGCGGCCCGCTGCCGGCGGTGGTGGAGTACCTCGGCTACGGCGGCGGCCGGGGCCTGCCGCACGAGCGCCTGACCTGGGCGGTGGCCGGGTACGCGCACCTGCTCATGGACACCCGCGGCCAGGGCAGCGCCTGGGGCTCCGGCGGCTCGACCCCGGACCCGGTGGGAGCCGGCTCCGCCCACCCCGGCTTCATGACCCGCGGCGCGCTGGACCCGCTCCAGCACTACTACCGGCGCCTGTTCACCGACGCCGTCCGCGCGGTGGAGGTGGCGCGCGCCCTGCCGCAGGTGGACGCCGCCCGGGTGGCGGTGTCCGGGACCAGCCAGGGCGGTGGGATGGCCCTGGCCGTCGCGGGGCTCGTGCCGGACCTGCTCGCCGTGATGCCGGACGTGCCGTTCCTCTGCCACATCCGCCGCGGGGTCGAGATCGCCCCGAACGACCCCTACGGGGAGGTGCGGCGCTACCTCGGCGTCCACCGCGACCACGTCGAGCAGGTCTTCGCGACCCTGGCCCACTTCGACGGCGTGAGCTTCGCAGCGCGTGCCAGCGCCCCGACGCTGTTCTCGGTCGCCCTGATGGACCCGGTGTGCCCGCCGTCCACCGTCTACGCCGCCTACAACGCCTACGGGGACGCCGCGGCGGCCGGTGGCGCGGCCGTGGACAAGGACATCGCCGTGTACCCGTTCAACGAGCACGAGGGCGGTCAGGGCGTGCAGCTCACCCGGCAGCTGCGCTGGCTGCGCGAGCGGGTCTGAGGACTCGGGACCCCAGGACGCAGCAGGGGCCGCCGGCATCGCCGACGGCCCCTGCTGCGGTTCAGTCCGCAGACCTCACTGGCAGGCTTCGCAGTCCTCGCCGTTCTCGATGGAGCAGGCGGTGGCGCCGGTCAGCCAGTCGTCCTCCTCGATCGCGGGAACGGGGACGATGGTGGTGGTCTCGCTCATCGGGGCTCCTCCAGGGCTGTGGTGACGTTCGACCCCAGGCTATGCGCTGCCACCGACAGCTGTGGCAGCCTGCCCGCATGTCGGATCCCGTCGTCGTGATCGCCACCGTCCACCCCCTGCCCGGGCGCCGGCCGGAGGTGCTCGCCGTCATCGCCGCCAACGTGCCGACCGTGCACGCCGAGGAGGGCTGCGAGGTCTACGCCGTGCACACCGCCGAGGACCCCGAGCGGGTCGTCTTCGTCGAGCGCTGGTCCAGCGCGGACGCGCTCGCCGCCCACGCCGCCTCCGCCCACATGGCCGCCACGGACGAGCGGCTGGCCCCGATGCTCGCCGCGCCCACCGAGGTCTACACGGCCGTCGCGGTGCCGATGGGCGAGCCGGACAAGGGCGTGTTCTGAGCCAGAGCGGGCCCGAGGGCGAGGACTGGCAGCGGCGCCGCCGCGACGCCGTCGCCGAGCAGGCCGCGCGCCTGGAGCGGGCGCAGGCCGAGGAGACCGCGCGGGCGCGCGTGCTCGTGGCCGAGTTCGTGGCCGCCGCCCGCGCCCGCGGCCTGCCGACCGAGGAGCTGCGCGCCCGCTCCCGCGGCGGCGGCTCCTACCCCACCGGGCTGCGCGGGTGGGCGCTGCGCCGCGACCGCTCCTCGGCGGTGGCCGAGGACGGCACCTTCTACCTGCTCACCCTGCCCGGGCTGGGCCTGCTGGAGCGGCTGGCCGCCCGCGCGCGCGGCGTCCGCCTGGAGCCGGCCGACCCGCCGCTGGTGATGGGCCGCGGAGGGCGCGACGGCGAGTCGGTGCCGCTGGCCGACCTGCTGGCCGCGCGCCTGGACCCTCCGCAGCCCGAGGAGGCTCCCAGCGGGCGCGGTTAGGGTCGCCTTCGTGACCGATGCCAGCGCTCCACCCCGCCGCAAGCGCGTCCCGCGCACCACCACCGTCGTGCGCACCTCGCGCGTCACCCCGCACCTGGCCCGGGTGGTCCTCGGCGGGGAGGGACTGGCCGGCTTCGACCCCTCGCCGCACACCGACGCCTACGTCAAGCTCGTCCTGCCCGCCCCGGGGAGCACGGACGGGGGCACGGAGGGGGAGACGGTCCTGCGCACCTACACGGTCCGCTCCTTCGACGCCGAGCGGCTCGAGCTGACCCTCGACGTCGTCGTGCACGGCGACGAGGGCGTCGCCGGGCCGTGGGCGGCCGCCGCGCAGCCGGGCGACGTCGTCGACGTCCTCGGGCCGGGCGGCGGCTACGCCCCCGACCCGGACGCCGACTGGCACCTGCTGGTCGGCGACGACAGCGCCCTGCCGGCGATCGCGGCGACCCTGGAGCGGCTGCCCGCCGGCGTCCCGGCCCTCGTCTTCCTCGAGGTCGAGGGCCCGCAGGACCAGCTCCCGCTGCCCACCCCGGCCGACGCGCGCGTGGTGTGGGTGCACCGCAGCTCCGCGGACGGCGGCCCGGGCCGGGCGCTGGTCGACGCGGTGACCGGTGCCCGCTTCCCCGACGGCGACGTGCACGCGTTCGTCCACGGGGAGGCCGGCGCGGTGCGGGCCCTGCGCCGCCACCTGCGCACCGAGCGGGGGGTGGCCGCGGAGCGGATGTCGGTCTCGGGCTACTGGCGCCTGGGCCGCACCGACGAGGGCTGGCGCGCGGACAAGCCGGAGTGGAACCGGGCCGTGGCCGAGGACGAGCAGGCACTCGCCCCGCGGGCCGGCCAGGCCGGCCAGGCCGGCTAGGCGGGCCGCCCGGCGACCTGGGCCTCCAGGTCGCCCTGCAGGTCGGCGAGGATGCCCAGCTCGCGCTGCTGCCCGGTGACCACGGCCTCGGCCAGCCAGGTCAGCTGCGGCTCGTCGCTGAGGTCGAGGAACGCCTCCGCCATCTCCAGCGCCCCCTCGTGGTGTCGGGTCATGAGCTGCACGAAGAGCAGGTCGGCGGCGGGGCCGGTGGCGCGCCCGAGGTCCGCGAGCTCCTCGTCGCTGGCCATGCCCATCGCCTCGCGGGCCTCCTCCGGCGTCATCGCGGCCGCGTCGCCCGAGGACCCGTGACCCCCGTGCTCGGACATCGACGGTCCGTCCATCCACGCCATCGGCGACGTCGTGCTCGTCGCGGGCACGCCCTGCTCGTGCAGCCAGCCCACCATGACGCCCTGCTGCTCGGCCTGGCTGGTGATGACCTCCTCGGCGAAGGCGGCCACCCTCGGGTCGCTGCCCTGCTCGCGCACGAGCAGCGCCATCGTCACGGCCTGGCCGTGGTGGCCGTACATGTCGCGGGCGAACCCGACCTCGGCGGAGTCCTCGGCGGCGCCGCCCGAGCCGGAGGCCCACACGAGCGCCAGGCCGCCGAGGGCGAGCACGAGGGCGGCGGCGAGGACCACGGACACCAGGCGCCACCGCCCGCCCCCGGGCCGCGACGGCGGCGGGCCACCGGTGCTGACGGGCTGCTCCTGCTCCACGTGGCGAGCCTGCCACGCGGGGGGAGGGCCTCCGCTCAAGGACCGCCGCCGACGTGTCGATGCCCACCCTCGTGGAGACCGCTGGACGCGCCCGACGCCGCGCCTCGTCGCCGGCACGATCGGCGACCGACCCGTTGCTGCCCGACCCCGAGCCGCGCGGCGCCCGGCGCCTGCCCGCCGTGCCGCTGGCCGTGCTCGCCCCGCTGTGCGCGCTGGTGATCGCTGCGCTGACCGCGGGCGCCGGCGCGGCGACCGGCTCGTTGTGGCCCGCCGTGCTGCTGCCCGTGGTCGCCATGGCCCTCGGCGGCGCCCCGCTGCCGCGCCCGGCCGCGCTGTCGGCGGCGGCCGTGCTGCTCGCCGGCGTCGCGACCTCGCTGGTCGTGGTCGGGCCGGGGGAGGACCCGCTCGCGGTGGCCGCCCTGCTGGGCACCACCGCGCTGTGCGCCGTCACCGCGCTGGCCTGGCACGCGCAGCGGCGCGAGAGCGCCGAGGCGCTCGCGGCCAGCCACCAGGTCGTCGAGGCGGTCGCCGTCATCGACGAGGTGACCGGCTGCGTCAACCCGCACGGGCTCGACCTCATCGTCCGCCACGTGCTCGGCCTCGTGCGCCGGCACAGCTGGGCGATGCACGCCTCGATGGTGCGCGTGGGGGACATGGCCGTCGTCGACGAGCTCGGGGGCCGCGAGGCCGTCGACCGCGTCGTGGGCCTGGTGGCCGACGCCCTGCGCGCCAGCACCCGCGGCGCCGACGTGGTCTGCCGCTGGGCGCCGGACGTCTTCCTCGTCGTCGGCCCGGGCACGGGCATGGCCCCGGTGGAGCTGGAGCGGCGCCTGCGGGCCCGCGTGCTGGGGGAGAGCGCCCTGCCCGCCGCGCGCTGGGCCTGCCCGGTCACCGTGGGATCGGCGCTGCTCGAGCCGTGGGACACCGGCGGCCTCGAGGTGCTGCTGGAGCGCGCCGAGGAGGACCTGGGCCTGCGCCGCGCGCTGCGCGAGCCCAGCGCCGCCCCCGAGCGCACCAGCACGCGGAGCCCGCTCGCCCCCTAGGGTCGCGCCGGTGACCACCCCGGCGCCCCGTGCGCTCGTGCTCGACCTCGTGCGCGCCTGCCACCCCCTGCCC